>NZ_JBEZFH010000186.1:0-15364 GCF_040649355.1 Sphaerisporangium sp. NPDC049002
CATGCGCAGGAAGGGCGGCGGCGCGGTCCGGGTGCTCCGCGACGCGCTCGCCGAGGGGTTCCCCGTCCCTACGAGGAACTCCGCCCGGCGACGAGGTGGGGGAATGCCGGGTTCGTCAGCATCGTGCGCATCCGTCGCAGCGTCCTGGCGTCGGGTGCCCGTCACGGGCTCGTCCCCCACGCGCGTTCCCCTCGAGGTGTCGTCGCGGGGGACGGCCGGGTGAGCGAGCGCGGCCGGGGCCGGGCGGCATGACCGCCCCCACGGGTACGTGATCGGCCGGACCCGGCCCCGCCCGCCCCGGCGTCAGGACGAGCGCGACTCCTCGGACGCGCGGGACTCCTCCGACGGGTGGGACTCCTCACTCGGCTGGACGACGGCGCCGGGCACGTCCGTCCGGTCGCCGGGGAGCATCCGCCACGCGAGCACGGAGGCGAGGAGCAGGACCGCCGCCTGCAGGTTGAGCAGCCCGAGGGTCGGGATGAAGCTGACGAGCACGCCGGCGAGCAGCATGCCGAGGGCCTGCAGGCCGTCGGACAGGGCCAGGAAGCTGCTCATCACCCTGCCGCGCAGGCCGGCGGGCGTGGCGCGCTGCACCACCGACAGCCAGCCCGCCATGATCCACACTCCCGGCGCCCCCGCCAGGACGAACAATCCGACGTAGACCCACAGCGCGGTCGTCAGCAGCGCCGAGTTCCAGGTGGCCAGGCTGATCAACGCGAAGATCATCAGCCCGTGGCTGACGAACTGGTTCATGTTCAGCTTGCGGGCGATGATCCCGGCCAGCGCGCCGCCGATCAGCCCGCCGACCGCCTGCACGCCGCGCAGCAGGCCCGCCTCCGACTCGCCTCCGCCCAGCAGGTCGGTGACGAACAGCAGGAACAGGATGACGAACATCCCCTGGGCGACGGACATGAGGCTGACGACGATCATGACGGCGCGCAGCCGGCCCGATGCCCAGATCGTGCGCAGGCCCCCCAGGGACTCCCGCCAGAACGCGGTGCCGGGGCCGGGCGGCGGGCCGGCGGCCCGGGTGCCGGAGATCGTCAGGACCAGCATCACGGTCAGGACGAGCGGCGCCACGGCCGCGACCACCACGCCGTTGATCCCGGCCCAGGTGAGCATCACCCCGCCGAGCGGGCTGCCGACCAGGCGTCCGAGGTTGGAGTTGAGGCTGGTCGTCGCGTTGGCGGTCACCAGCTGGGCGGGGGCGACCACCGTCGGCAGCAGGGCGTTCTTGACGGACTCGAACATCGCGGTGAGCCCGGCCTCGGCCGCGGCGACCAGGTAGAGGATCCACAGGTGCCGCATGTCCTGGACGAGAAGCAGCGGCAGCAGCAGGACGCCCCGGACGATCGCGAGCCAGGCCAGGAACCGCGCGGGGTTCCACCGGTCGGCGAATATCCCGGCCAGGGGCGTGAGCACGAGGCTCGGCAGCAGCCCGAGCATCGCCACGGTGGAGGTGATCAGCGCCGACCCGGTCAGGCTCAGTGCGTACAGCGGCACCGCGATGAGCAGGCCCCACCGGGTGACCTCGGTGAAGAAGCTGGCCGCCCAGAGCCGGAAGAAGGTCGGCTGACGTAAGGGGTGGGTGAGTGCGGGGGTGCTCATCAGACCGGCTCTCCTGTCGCCTCTAATCCCGGGAAAACGCGCACACCGATATGGGCCGAGCGTCCCTCCTTAAGGCGCGCGCGTATTACGGGACGCGCGGGCGACGCAGCGAACCGAGCGATCCGCGCTCAGACGCGGAGGAAATGCCTACTCCCCCGCCGCTCCCCGGCTAAACTTTTCTCACCCGGCGCATGGGGAATCCGTGGAGCACGTACATGACCCTTTCCACGTCCTGCCGGGGAGCCTCACGCGACTGCCGCCGCCTGGCGCCTATCGCCACGTATCGCTCATGGCCGACATCAGCTCCGCATGCAGCTGTGACAGCTCGTCGCGCGTCAGGTCGATCGTGCCGTCCGCCATGAAAGCGGCGTCGAGCCAGGCCGTGTCCCCCGAAAGGACACCGTGCGGCTGCTCGCGGACGCGCTGAATCCACGGTCGCGATCGGGCCACATTCGAGGGGCCAGGCACCAGAGCATGTGCGGCGACGCGTGGGGAAGTCGCGAGGCTGACTTCCTGGCCGTGTTCCCGCGCGGGGACGCCCCCGAACGGCCTGCCTGGCCTCCGGCGGGATTCATGGATCCCGACGTGAAGTACGAGTACAAGACTCTCCGCCTTTACGCGGAAGCGCCTCCCGCGATGGAGGAAGAATGGTCTGACGTGCTCAACAACGAGGCCAGATGCGGCTGGCGCCTGGTGACCGTCCACGACAGCGTCGCCTTCCTCGAACGCGGTATCACCGACGCCTACTCGGAATCCCCTTCGCGTTTCGCGTGAGCGGCGAATGACCTGACGGTCACGGCCCCTCCGGTCGCCGGACCTTCTGGCGCACCTCCCTCAGGCAGGTCACGGTCGGCGAGGCGGATGGCGGTCCGGGCTCGGAGACGGTCTGCTGGTCGGCCCTGTCACACTCCACGCGCGGCTCCGGTCGGGGGGTGAGCCACACGATCGCCAGGACCACCGCCACCAGCACGACGCCGGCGGCGACCAGCGCCCTCCCCCAGCGGACCGGCGGCCGTACGGAATCGTCGTAGCCGTCCATGGGCGACATCCGCGCGGGCCTCCGTGCGGGCGCGGAGGGGCGGCGGGTGACGGGCGACCGCAGTGGGAAGTCCTCACTTGCCTCGACCGTGAAGCCCTCCTCGTCGCCGAGGAACCGGCGGTAGGCGCCCAGCGACGCCTGGCGGCAGAACCTCAGATCCTCCTGGTCGGGCTCGCCGGCCGCCGCGTCCAGGCAGACGTACCCGTAGATCAACTGCAGCGGGCGGCTGTGCTGGTCGCGCGGTTCGCGCGGGTCGGGAGGGGCGCCCGGTTCCGCGATGTCGGCGGAGGTCACCAGATGGGTGGCGTGCGCGACGGTCAGCCGGCGTCCCCTGCCGGTCTCGACCTCGATCACCGTGGCGCGGTCCTGGTCGGAGTTCGGCACCACCGAGTCGTCCAGCACCCCGTGGCCGTGCTCGGCGATGAGGAAGCCGGGCGCCAGAAGGGTCCGGTACCCCCGGTGGCGGCCCCGTGCGACCAGGAACGGCCAGCCCCGCGCGTAGGAGTCGTCGCCCATGTCAGTGCCCGTCCGAGAAGCGACCGTCCGTGAAACGGCCATCCGAGAAGGGGCCGCCCGTGAAGCGGCCGTCCGTGACATGGCCGTCCGACAGGCGGGAGTGCGGCAGGCGGCCTTCCATCATGTCCACCTTGCGCCGCATGTCGTACAGGACCCGGCGGCGCGCCAGGCGGAGGTTCTCGACGCGCCGCTCGGCCTCGCTCAGCTCCTGGTCCAGGCGGAGCCCCTCGTCGCCGCTCCCGCCCAGCCGGGAGTCCAGGAACAGCCCCAGCATGGTCTCGCCGACGGCCACCGCCGAAGGGCCGAAGGCGGCGAGCAGCGCGCGCCCCGCCATCTGCCCGGCGAACAGGCTCGCGGAGCCCAGCGCCTCCAGAGCGCCCTGGCGGCTCCGCCGGCGCACCTCGGCGCTCAGGGCCAGACGCGCCTCCTGGTTGAGCCGGTTCTCGACCTGGTCGAACATGTCGGGGACCACCGCCGACAGCGGGACGTCCACGTTGGCCGGGTGCGCCGGGGCCCGGGACACCTTGACGATCTCACCCCGCGAGTCGATCCTGGCGAAACCCGGGCCCACCGCGCTCACCGGGATCAGCCGGACCACCCTGTTGGCGCTGTGCAGGTTCACCAGCGACCGGAACAGGTCGTTGGAGGTCAGCAGGTTGTGCACGATGCTCAGCCGCGTGCTCTCGTCGGGACGCAGGTCCATCAGCAGGTCCCATTTGGTGATGATGAAGCTGATCGGCGCCGTCGCCTCGATCATCACCGGCAGCAGGGCGTTGAGCGTCCGCTCCAGGTGCGTCGAGCCCTCGGGGTGCCCGTCGATCTGCTGCTTGATCCGGTGCCCGTCGAGCACGCCGATCAGCGCGTCCGCCGCGTCGATCTGGGCGAACAGCTCCTTCTGCTTGGTGGAGCCCGCGTCCTGGATCTCGGTGAGGAGCTCGCCGGCGTACTCCAGGTACTTCAGATGCAAGATGGTGAGCGCCGTGCCGGCCATGGGGGTCTTCACGGTGAAGGTGAACTGCCGGGTCTCCCCCTTGGCCGTCCCGCGGGGCCAGTCGCCCGAGCCCGCCGTGTCGACCATCTGGGCGTACCACTGGTTCAGCAGCAGCACGTCGTCGTGCGACGCGGTGAGGTAGTAGCACTGGCCCGCGGGCGCCTTGAGCCGCTGGTACATGCTCGCGAGGAGCAGTGTCTTGCCCGAACCCTGCAGGCCGAGCGCCACCACCTGGAACGTCGGGGCCTTCTCGTCCACCGTCACCGGACGCCCGGTCCTCCTCTCGCGCAGCCACCGGCCGAGCAGGACGAGGAAGACGGCCAGAACGATCATCACAAGGAGGACATCCACCACGCTTCCCCATCCCTCGCATGCCACGCGGGAGCACGCAGGCACGTCGCGGTCGCTCCCGTCCGCCTCGATCTTTCGCCGTGGGCGGGGGACGGCGCATGAGTAGGCCCCTACTCAAACGTGGACCGGGGGAACCGGCTAAGGGTCCCCCTCCGGGACGCCCAGGTCGGTGAGGATGTCCAGGGCGCGCCGCCACAGCCTCCTGGCCTGCTCGTGGTGGCCGAGGTCGCGGTGCGCGCACGCCACCGCCTGAAGGGCGTTGCTGTGCAGGGTACGGGCGTAGGTGCGGTGGGCGCGGGTGCGCAGGTGGCGGTCCAGGATCGCCGACAGGTGCAGGGCGTGGGCGGGCCAGCCGTGCCTGGCGGCGTGGACCACGGTGGCGAGCAGGTTGGCCAGCTCGGCGTCCAGCCACTCCACCGCGCGTGCCTGGTCGTGCGGCGTGGGCCCGGCCGGGTCCGGGACGGGCTGACGGCGGCCGGGCTCGCGGGGATGGGCCAGGCCCATCGCGGCCGAGGCGGTGTGGATGTAGTGGTCGAACAGCCGGGTCAGGGCGGTGCGCCGGTCGGCGTCGGTGTCCTCGTCGGCCAGCGTGGCGGTGGCGTGCGCGCGCAGCAGGTCGTGGAAGCAGTACCGGCCCGGCACCGGCTCCTGGAGCAGGTGGGCGTCGACGAGGTCGTCCAGGAGCCTGCTCGCGTGCTGGGGGGTGGTTCCGGCCAGGGCCGCGGCGGCGTGGCGCTCGATGTCGGGCCCCGGATGCAGGCCGAGCAGCCGGTACATGCCCTGCCGGCCGGGGCTGAGGTGGTGGTACGACAGGTCCATGGTGGCGGTGACGCTGAGCCGCCCGACTTCGAGCTCGCCGAGCCGGTGCTGGTGGTCGCGCAGCCGGCCGGCCAGGTGCGCGGGCGTCCAGCCGGGCCGGCCACGCAGTCGGGCGGCCGCGATGCGGATCGCCAGCGGCAGCCGGCCGCACAGCTCGACGATCTCGGTGAGCAGCGCGGGCGGCTGCCCGGCCACGCGCTGCTCGCCGGCGCTGCGGGTGAACAGGGCGAGCGCGTCGCCACGCGGCAGGACGTCCAGGGAGAGCGGCCTGACGTCCTCCAGCCCGGTCAGGCGCCTCCGGCTGGTCACCATCGTCAGGCAGCCGGGCGCGCCGGGAAGCAGGGGACGTACCTGGGCCTCCTCGGCGGCGTTGTCCAGCAGGATCAGCACGCGCTTGCCCGCCAGCCGCGACCGGTACAGGGCGGCGCGGGCGTCGAGGTCGTGGGGGATCTGCTCGCCCGGCACGCCGAGGGAGCGCAGCAGCTGTTCCAGGGCGTCGGCCGGGTAGACCGGCGACACCCCCTGCGTGAACCCGTGCAGGTCGACGAACACCTGCCCGTCGGCGAACCCCTCGGCGAGCCGGTGCGCGGCGTGCACGGCGAGCGTGGTCTTCCCGACCCCGGCCATGCCGTCGACGGCGCAGATCACGGGCGCGCCGGGCCGGTCCGCCAGGTGGACGAGCGCGCGCAGGCGCGCCAGCTCGGCCGCCCTGCCCGTGAAGCTCGGGATGTCGCGGGGAAGCTGCCGGGGCACCGCGGGCGGTCCGGGCCGGGCGTCCGCCACGCCGTCCCGGACGGCCGGTGGGGCGAGGTCGGCGTGGCCGGTCAGGATCTGGCGGTGCAGCCGCTGCAACGGCGGGCTCGGCTCGACCCCGAGCTCCCGCACCAGGTGCCTGCGCAGGTCGGCGTAGGCCCGCAGCGCCTCGGCCTGGCGGCCCGAGCGGTACAGGGCGAGCATCCACTGCGCCCGCAGCCGCTCCCGGAGCGGCTGCTCGGCCACCAGCGCCCCCAGCTCGGCGAGCAGGTCGCCGTGGTGGCCGAGCGCGAGCTGGGAGTCGATCCAGGTCTCCTGCGCGGCGGCCTTGCGCTCCTCCAGCCGGATCAGCTCCGCCCCCAGCCGGGGGTCCAGCGCGACGTCCTCGAACGGCCGGCCGCGCCACAGCCCGAGCGCCCCCCGCAGCCGTTCCGCCGCGAGCACCGGCCGCCCGTCGGCGAGGGCCCGCTGTCCCTGGTCGACAAGCTCCTCGAAGGTCAGCAGGTCGAGGTCGGCCGGGGAGAGCCGCATCTGGTAGCCGCCGGGCACGGTGGACAGCAGCGGGGCCTCCGCCGGGTCGGTGAGCCCGAGCACCCGCCTGAGCGCGGACACGTAGGTGCGCAGCGCGACCGCCGCCGTACGGGGTGGCCTCTGCGGCCACAGCGCGTCGACCAGACGGTCGACGTGCACGGGCCGGTTGACGTTCAGCAACAGGACCGCCAGCAGCGCACGCTGCTTGGCCGCGCCGAGCCGGACCAGCTTGTGGCTGCCGGAGCGGGCCTCAAGCGTGCCGAGGACACGAAACCGCATGGCCCGGCACTATCACACGGAGTTCACCTGTCGACGCGGCCGGGGTCGTCCTGTTCTTCGGCGTCATCTATTCGCCTCTCCCGCAATGGGGGATTCGGCCTTCCGGCCCCATGACGAATGGCGGCGACGGAGGCGCGCGGAACGCGTTCCCCGGGTCATCGTCCGGCAGATCGCGATCGGTTCCCAGGTCATCGTCCGACACATCGCGACCCGTTCCCAGGTCATCGTCCGAAACATCGCCCCGCGTTTCCCCGTATTTCATCCCATCTCACATGGGTTGAGGGTGTTCTCGGATCCTGAGACGTTTTCGCGGTGCCGACCGGGCCGAGGGGGCGGTACGGCGGAGCGGCAGGTGAAAGGCCCCGTGGAAGCCGCCACCTCCCCGGCCGGGCCGATCGCGCACCGGTCCCTCGCCCACGTGCTGGTCGCCCTGGCCTCACCATCTGAAATGCGTGCACTCCTCATGTCAAGCGGCGACCTTACCCGGGCTTGACAGTCAGGCCGCATTGTCAATGCGACTCCGTTCCATACGTGGTCAACGAGCACCGAGCGTGGGGCCGATAAGGGGTCCACGCGGAGCCGGCCGAGGAGGATCGCCCGTGAACGCGCGACCGCCGAACAGAAACCCCGTTTCGGGACCGGCCATTTCGCCGTCCGGGCTTTCCGCCCCATCGAATCGCGTGTCGGACGACACAGAAGAGAGAGTGCGCGTGTCCGAATTGTTCAGCCTCGACGAATGCGAGCGTCTGACGGCGAAAGACGTTCACGATCTGTACCGGAAACACGTCAGCCGCAGCCAGGTCTCGCTCATGACGTCGCTCGGCTTCGGCAGGGAGCTCGTCGAGCGCGCCGAGGGAGCCTGGATCTGGACCCGCGGAGGCCGGCGGATCCTCGACTTCACCGGCGGCGTGGGCGTGCTCAACCACGGGCACAACCACCCGCGCATCCTGGCCGCCCGCAAGCGCTTCCAGGACGAGCGGCGGATGGAGGTGCACAAGACCTACTTCTCGCCGTACGTGGCGGCGCTCGGCCACAACCTCGCCCAGCTGCTGCCCGGCGACCTCAACATGTCGTTCTTCCCCAACTCGGGCGCCGAGGCGGTCGAGGGCGCGGTCAAACTGGCCTACAAGTACCACGGGGGGCGCAGGCGGACGATCCTGCGCGCCGACATCGGCTTCCACGGGAAGCTGCTGGGCTCCGGCAGCCTCACGGGCACGCAGGAGCGCTTCCGCTTCCCCGGGATCCCCGGAGTGGTCTCCTTCCCCTACGGTGACCTCGGCGCCGTGCGCGCCGCGACGGCCTCGGCGCGCACGCGCGACGGCGGCTGCGACGTGTACGCGATCATCGTCGAGCCGTTCAGCGCCTCGACCATGCGCTCCTGCTCCGAGGAGTTCCTCCGCGGGCTGCGGGAGCTCTGCGACGCCCACGGCATCGTGCTGATCTTCGACGAGATCTACACGGGATGGGGCAAGACCGGCAGCCTCTTCTACTTCATGCGCTATCCCGGCCTGGTCCCGGACGTCCTCACCACCTCCAAGTCGTTCGGCGGCGGCAAGTCCTCGATCTCCGCGTACGTCGCGAGGGAACCGGTCTTCCGCAAGGCCTACGACAACCTCGCCGACTCCCTCGTGCACAGCACCAGCACGACGTACTACGGGTTCGGCGAGGAGACCGCCACCGCGATCGAGGCGCTCAACATCGTCGTCGAGGACGACTACCCGAAACGGGCGCGCGAGATCGAGCGGGTCCTCGCGCCGGGCCTGGAACGGATCCGCAAGGAGCACCCGGACACGGTGGCCGCCGTACGGGGCTCGGGCGCGCTGTACGGGATCTTCCTGGACGGCGGGCCGAGGATCCTCGACCTGGCCGCGAAGCTCGCCCCCGGAGGCCTCCTCAGGGACCCGCGCATCCGCGTCAAGCTCGTCACCTGCTCGGTCATCGACGCCCTGTACCGCGACCACGGCGTCTACACCTACTACACGCTGAACGGCGACAACCCGCTGGTGGCCGCGCCCCCGCTGGTCGCCGAGCCCGCGGACGCCGAGTACTTCCTCGACGGCCTCGACAAGACGCTGGCCCAGGGCCTCCCCCGGCTGCTGACCAGGTTCGTACGGGAGAAGGTGGCGCCGCGATGGCCGTCCGGGTCGTAGTCACAGGCAGCTCCGGCATGCTGGGGGGCAACCTGGTCCAGCGCCTGGCGGGCGCGGGGTACGACGTGCTGGGAGTGGACCTGCGCGCCCGTCCCGGCCAGTGCCCGCAGGCCCGCTACGCCACCGGGGACGTCCGCGACACCGCGCTGATGACCGAGCTGGTGACCGGGGCGGACGCCGTGGTGCACTGCGCCGCCGCGCTGCCGAGCTACTCCCCCGACGAGATCCGCGACGTGATCGCCGGTGGCACCCGGAGCGTGCTGCGGGCCGGTCACCGCGCGTCCGTGCCGCGCGTCGTACACATCTCCTCCACGGCCGTTTACGGCCTGCCGGAGCTGGTGCCCACGCCGGAGGACCATCCCCGGGAGCCGGTCGACCCCTACGGCCGGGCCAAGGCGGCGGCGGAGGAGGTGGCGGAGAAGTTCAGGGCCGAGGGGATGTGCGTGCCGATCCTGCGCCCCAAGACCTTCCTCGGGCCGGGACGCATGGGCCTGTTCGCGATGCTCTTCGAATGGGCCGAGGAGGGGCGCGACTTCCCCATGCTCGGCCGGGGCGACGTGCGCATCCAGATGCTGGCCATCGACGACCTCGTGGACGCGGTCGTCCGGACGCTGGAGGCGCCAGCGGAGGTGGCAGGCGACACCTTCAACATCGCCGCGGCGGCGTTCGCCACCCTGCGCGAGGACTTCCAGGCGGTGCTCGACGCGGCCGGCCACGGCGGACGGGTGGTGTCCCTCCCGGCCAGGCCCACCCTCGCCGTCCTGCGGCTCCTCGGAAGGACGCGGCTGTCCCCGGTGTACGAACGGCTCCTGTACAAGCTGCTCGCGGACTCCTACGTCAGCATCGACAAGGCCCGCGAGCGGCTGGGCTTCGAGCCGAGGCTCTCCAACCAGGACGCGATCCTGCGCACCTACGCCTGGTGGCGCGAGAACGCGGAGCCGGCCGCGCGCGGCGGGCGGACCAGCCGCGACGCCTGGCGGCAGGGCGCGCTGTCGCTCGCGAAGGTCTTCTTCTGATCCCGGCCGGAGGTGCATATGCGTGTCATCGACCCTCCCGGCCCCCCGGGGATGGCCCAGAGGCCGGAACCTCCCGCGGGCGAGACGGCGGGCGGGCGGCCGGGGACGCTCGCGAGCCTGGTCACCCTGATAAGGCCGCTGCACGCGGCCAAGAGCCTCCTGCTCGTCCCCATCGCGCTCGCCGACGCCGGGGTCTGGACCCTCACGGCGCTCGGCGAGGTGGGGTGGGCCGTCGCCGGGTTCGTCCTGGCCGGCGCCTGCGTGTACGTCGGTAACGACATCGCGGACCGGCACCGCGACCGCGAGCATCCCACCAAGCGCCACCGGCCCATCGCCGCGGGGCACGTCTCGGTACGGGCCGGCTACCTCTACTGCACCGCACTGCTCGCCCTGGTCGGCGTGCTGGTCGTCTTCGGGCCGGGCAGGCCGTACTGGCCCCTGCTGGCCTACCTGGTGCTCAACGTGGCCTACAGCCGCTCGCTGAAGCACATCCCCCTCGTCGACGTGTGCGCCGTCGCCCTCGGCTTCGCGCTGCGCGTCGTCCAGGGGTCGGTGGCGATCGGGGAACGGATCTCCGGCTGGCTGCTGGTCACGGTGTTCTCGGTGTCGCTGCTGCTGGTCATCGGCAAACGGCGCCAGGAACTGCTGGACACCGGGCCGGCCCATCGCCCCGCGCTGCGCGGGTACTCGGTCGAGCTGGCCAACCAGTTGCTCCAGCTCACCTGCGTGCTGGGGGTGGTCTCCTGGCTGATCTACCTGAGCACCGAGGCGCCCCTTGGACCCTACGGCCAGGCGGCGATGCTGCTGTCGACGCCCTTCGCCCTCTTCGCCCTGTTCCGCTACCTGCAGGTCGTGCTCGTCCACGGCGGCGGCGGCGATCCGGTGCGGGCGCTGCTGCGCGACCGCGGGCTGGCCGCCACGGGCCTGGCGCTGGCGGCCGTGCTCGGCGCGACGCTCGTCCTCGCCCGCCATCCGGCGCTGGCCGAGGCGATCCTCCGATGAATCCCGGCAACGCTGAACCCCGGCAACGCGAAGGCGGCAGTCGTGCCCCGGTCGTCCCCCCTGGTGTCGGTCATCGTCCCCGCCCACAATTCGGAGAAGACGCTGCGCGCCTGCCTCACGGCGGCGCTGGCGCAGACCTACGGCGCCATCGAGGTGGTGGTCGTCGACGACGCCAGCACCGACCGGTCGCGGGTGATCGCGGGAGAGTTCCCGTGCACGCTGGTCCGGCACCCGTACAACCGCGGGGTGTCGGCGGCCCGCAACGCCGGGGTGGCCTCCAGCCGCGGCGAGATCCTCTTCTTCCTCGACTCCGACGTTCGGCCTGGCCCCCGACGCGGTGGAGAGCGCCGTGCGGCTGCTGCGTGAGGACCCCGGCTGCGGGTGCGTGTACGGCGTCTACGCCAAGGAGCCGCTCGTCGACGACGGCCCCGTGGAGACCTACCGGACGCTGCACCTGCACCACGCCCTCAGCCGGGCGGCGGGCCTGACGGCGACCGCCGTCTTCGCCCTCGCGGCCGTACCGCGTGCGGTGTTCGAGGAGGTGGGGCCGTTCGACGACAACCTGCGCTGCGCCGAGGACGACGAGTACAGCGAACGCCTGCTGAAGCGCCACCGCATCCGGCTCACCGGCGAGGTCACCGGCCGCCACGACGAGGCGGACCGGCTGCTGCCCCTGCTCGCCGAGCAGTACGAACGCGCGCAGCTGCTCCGGTTCTCCGCACGGAACCGGCTGCGGCGCGACGCCCTGGTGGTCAACCGCGTGAGCGGGGTCCTGGCCGCCGCGCTCACCATGGCCGCGCTCCCGCTTGGCCTGGTGTGGGCGCCCGCGCTCCCGGTGCCGGCGGTGTTCCTCGCGCTGTTCGCGGTGTCCGACCCGTCGCTGTCGCGCTTCGTCCTGCGGGAGAGGGGGCCGGGGTTCCTGGCCTTCTTCACCACCGTGCACTTCCTCGCCCACGCGGCGCTGGTCTGCGGGGCCGCCGTGGGATGGGCGCGGGCCGCCGTCGACTCCTCCTTCGGTCCCTCCCATCGCGCCGCCGCCCGCCGGCGCCCGGTCGATCCATCGAAAGGCTGGTGAACCATGGCCTCCGCGCCGCTCGTCTCGGTCATCGTCCCCAACTACAACTACGGGAACGTGCTCGCGCAGTGCCTCAGGGCCGTCAAGGCGCAGACGTACTCCCCGCTGGAGATCATCTACGTCGACGACTGCAGCACCGACGACTCCGTACAGGTCGCCCGGTCGCTCGGGGTGCGGGTGCTCAGCACGCCGCGCAACAGCGGGGTGAGCGTCGCGCGGAACCTCGGCGCGGACCACGCGCGGGGTGAGGTGCTGTTCTTCCTCGACTCCGACGTGGGGCTCGCCCCCGACGCGGTGGCCGAGGCCGTGGCGCTGCTCCGGTCCGATCCCCGGATCGGCGCGGTCTGCGGCAACTACGAGCCCGTCCCGCTGAACCGCGACAGTCTGGTCAAGGAGTACCGCACCCTGTACCGCCACTACTGGTACCGGGTCGCCGAGGGCCCGATCAAGGGGTTCCTGCCCGTCGCGATCATCGCCATACCCGCCGCCGTGTGGGCGGAGGTCGGGCCGTGGAACCCCGAGCTCCTGCAGACCGAGGGCGCCGACGTGGGCGAGCGGCTCACCGACCGGTACGAGGTGCGGCTCACCTCGGCCGTGCGCGGCCGCCACGACGACGACGCCACGGTGCGCGTCGCCCTGCGGAAGGTCTTCACCCGCACCCGCCTGCACGTGCCGTTCTTCCTTCAACGCCAGTACGCCCCGGGCGTGGTCGGCTCGCCGGAGTCGGCGGCGAGCCTGGCCGCCGCGCTGACGGTGGCGACCCTGCCCGTCCCGCTGCTGACCGGGGCCGCGTGGACGGCGGCGCTGCCGGTGCTGATGTTCGCCACCTGCCTGGCCATCGACCGGCGGATGTACCGGTTCGTGTTCGCCGGCCGGAAGGCGGGCTTCGGGCTGTTCTTCGTGGGCATGCACTTCCTGGTCAACCTGACCATCGCGGCCGGGGCCGGCGTCGGGATCCTGCAGTGGCTGACGTCGCGGTCGTTCCGCCGCCTGTACGCCAAGGCGCCCGCGTGACGGCCGTGCGCCGCACCACCCGGCACAGGGTGCTCGCGGGGCTGCGCGTGGCCGCCTACGTGCTGGTGCTGGGGTTCCTCGGCTACCAGGTGTGGCGGGTGCGCCATGGCCTCGGCGAGAGCCTGCGGCTGGTGGGCTGGGGGAACGCCCTGCTGGCCGCGGCGCTGGCGGCGGTCGGCGGGGTGCCCGGCTTCCTCGGCTGGCGGATGCTGCTGGCCGGGCTCGGCACCCGCCTGTCCCTGCCGGTCGCGGTGCGGGTCTTCTTCCTGGCCGGGCTCACCCGCTACCTGCCCGGCGGCGTGTGGCCGGCGGTGGCGCACGCGGCGCAGGCCCGGCCGCTCGGCGAGCCCCCTGCCCGGCTTGCCGGAGCGTTCGTGGCCAGCCAGGGGCTCGCGGTGGTCGCGGGGCTCGCGGCCGGGCTCGTCGCCCTGCCGTGGCTCGTGGCCTCCGGCCCGGTCTGGTGGGTGCTCCTGCCGATGCTGGCCGCCGCGCTCGTGCCGCTGGCCGCTCCCCGGCTACTGGGGACGCTGCTCGGCCTCGCCCAGCGGGTCCTGCGCCGTGGCGAGCGGACCCTCGTCCTGCCCCGGCGGCGCACCCTGCTCGCGGTCACCGGGCTGATGGCGGCAGGCTGGCTGATCAGCGGCCTGCACGTGACGGTGCTCGCGGTCGCGCTCGGCGCGCCCCTGTCCGGGGCCCTGACCGTGGGGGTCGGCGGCTTCGCGCTGTCCACCGTGGCCGGGATCCTCACCCTGGTCATGCCCTCCGGCCTCGGGGTGCGCGAGGCCGTGCTCGGGCTCACGGTCGCCACCCTGCTCACCGGGCCCGGCCTGGTCACGCTCGTGGCCCTGAGCCGGGTGCTGATCACCGTGGGCGACGTCGCGTCCACGGCCGCCGTCCTCGGACTGCTGGCCTGGGCGGGCCGTCGCCGCCCCTCCCCCCTCTCCGACCAGCGCGCAGAAGGAGCCTCCCCGTCATGACCTCCCACAGCGGCCCCGTACCGCTCACCCCGCGCCGCGGGCAGACCCGCCACCTCGTACGGCAGCTTCCCTCCGGGCCGGTGACCGGCGCCGTGCTGAAGGCGCTGGCGGCGCTGCCCTTCGCCGACCTGCCGCTCGCGTGGCTGGAGCGGCATCCGGCGATGCACGGCATGGTGCTGTCCGCCTTCGGCATGCGCCGGCCGATCTTCCTCGACCACCCGGTGCGCCCGGAGCCGAGGTTCGGCTACGGCAAGCCGGACCATCCCGAGATCGCGGCCATGCTCGACGCCGGCCGTGAGCGCTACGCGGACCGGCTGGCCCGGTTCCTCGCGTTCGCCCCCGACCTCGCCGCGATCCCCGTGCGCGACCGCCCGAACGGCAGCACGCCGTACTGGGACAACGGATGGCTGCCGCCGCTGGACGCTCTCGCGCTCTACGGCTTCCTCGCCGAGACGGGCCCCCGGCGGTACGTCGAGATCGGTTCGGGGAACTCCACCAAGTTCGCCCGCCGCGCCATCGAGGACCACGGCCTTCGCACACACGTCACCTCGATCGACCCGGCGCCGCGCGCGAACATCGACGCGCTGTGCGACGCGGTGATCCGCAGCCCGCTGGAGCACGTGGACCCCGGGGTGTTCGCCGATCTCGGCGCCGGTGACATCGTCTTCCTCGACGGGTCGCACCGGGTCTTCATGGGCTCGGACGTGACGGTGTTCTTCTTCGAGATCCTCCCGCTCCTGCGGCCGGGCGTGCTGGTGCAGTTGCACGACATCCTGCTGCCCAGCGACTATCCGCCCGAGTGGCGCTGGCGGCACTACTCCGAGCAGTATCTGCTCGCGGCCTTCCTGCTGGCCGACCCGGCCCGGTTCGACGTGGAGCTGCCCAACGCGTTCGTCCACGGGGACGAGCGCCTGCGCGGCCTGGTGGAGCCCCTGTGGCACCGCGTGGCGCTCACCGAGCACTACCTTCCCGCGTCGTTCTGGCTGCGCGTCCGGGACCGGGCCACGGCATGAGCGTGCCGCGCCGGGCCGGCGGGGCGGCGCTCGGGATCCTTTCGCTGTGGCTGGTCCTCACCCTGGCCAACTGGCTCACCGGCCGGTTCTGGTGGTGGGGCGGCGCGGTCCCGCTGGTGCTGTTCTTCGCCGCGCGAATGCGAATCTTGGGGCCCTTGGTCTCGCCGCGAATCTCGGCGGTCACCTCGAACTTGCCAAGCGTGGCAGCGTCTGTGGTGACATCGCCGTCG
>NZ_JBEZFH010000187.1:0-15306 GCF_040649355.1 Sphaerisporangium sp. NPDC049002
TGGGCCGGCAGTCGTTACGTTCACTCACTTGTATGGGATAGCTATGGTCATCCAGGCGCGGTCACCGCGGAACTCCACGCCGCCGCCCAGCAGGGCCCACCTTCGTAGGTCCGTTGGCGGTTCCCGCACGCCGGGACTACTCGGAGAAGCCGGTGGCCTCATGGCGGGCGCGGTCGATCGCCCAAGAGGCGGCCACTGGGCCCACGGTGATGCGGCGGTCCCGGTGACCCCGATGCGGCGACGCACCGGGGTCAACCGGCGAGATGACCCCCGTTACGCCGCCGATGCTCTCCTCCGTGACGAAGAGGACTCCGCTATGGCCTCATCAGAGGGGCGCCAGCTTCGGCGGACAGGCCGGAGCGCAGAGCTGTCGCCGCGGCGAGGACGCGGGGGTCATGAGAGCAGACGATCTCGACGCCGGGCTCGGTGTTGAGCTCGGAGAGCCGGCGGTGGTTGGCGGCGATGGCACCGGGGTCGATGGCGGCCTGCTGTTCGAACTGCCGGAGCTCCGGCCGGAGTTCCAACGGGCGTCCGGCGTGGTCTGTGAGGTTCGCGCTGCTGCCGTCGAAGATCGCGTCGCCTGCGTGCAGGAGCAGCCTGCCATCTCCGAGGTCGATGGCGACGGCGGCGTGGCCCCGGGTGTGGCCGGGCATGGGAATGAGCGCGAATCGGTCGTCGAGCCCGTTGACCTGATAGGCGCCGATGAAGCCACGCCACGGCTCCCCTGGGCCTTCGTAGGCCGAAATGCTGGGACGATGGGCCCATTGGACCGGCCGGTAGCGTTGCTTCTCCACCTCGTCCGGGGTGATCATGGCGGCCTGCTGTTCAGCGGCGGTGGTGTGCACGACAGCGTCCGGGAAGTCGGCCAGTCCGCCGATGTGGTCCAGGTCCAGATGGGTCAGCACGATGTGCCTGACGTCATCGGAGGTGTATCCGAGCGAACGGATCTGGGTGATCGCGGTTTCGGCGGGTGAGCACGCCGGGTTCAACAGGAGGCGGAGCGGCCCGAGCCTCCCGGCGGGGTCGGCGACGTCGGCGGTGCCGAAGCCGGTGTCCACGAGCACCAAGCCCTGGTCGGTCTCGACGGCCAGGATGTGGGTCACGAGTGGGATGCCCTGGATATTCAGGGTGCCGCAGTTGAGGTGGTGTACGCGCATGTGTCTTGAATCTCCTGCCGATAGAGGATGTGCTCAGAACCGGAAGCCGTTGCCGCCGGTCCCGGTGCCTGGTGCCGAGCCGTATGGGGTGACGTCCGTGGCCTCGTGCCCAAGGACGCGCGGCAGCTCGCCCAGACCGTTGATGATCGCGTCGGGGCGGGCGGCCTGGAGGAGGGATTCCGAACGGTAACCACCGGTGACGGCGATGGCCATGTAGCCGGCGGTGCGGGCGCAGGCTATGTCGTACTCGGTGTCCCCGACATAGACGAGCCTCGCGTGATTCGCGCGGTGGGCGTCCAGGTGTGCGATCTTGTCGTCGGCGTCGGTGACGATGACGTCCAGGTAAGGGGCGAGTCCGGTGCGGTCAAGGTCGCCATGGACGGCTGAGGCGGCCGCGGCGGAGACGACGCCCACACGGGCGCCGGCGGCGCGCAGGCCCCGAAGGAGCCGCTCGGCCCCAGCGCGAGCGG
Source organism: Sphaerisporangium sp. NPDC049002 (assembly GCF_040649355.1). NCBI lineage: Bacteria > Bacillati > Actinomycetota > Actinomycetes > Streptosporangiales > Streptosporangiaceae > Sphaerisporangium > Sphaerisporangium sp. NPDC049002. Next base: position 1,628 of record NZ_JBEZFH010000187.1, read on the forward strand.
GTGCCTCGCGGTCGGCGAGGCCACGGTTCCATTCCTCGAGCGCGAGGCCGCTGTCGGAGACGCCCAGGTCGGTGAGGAAATCCAGCAGCGGCAGGCGGAACCGGTCGAGGAACTCCTCCAAGGACAGAAGGGCGATGCGCCTGCTGGACAGGACATCGTTGGTGGCGGCGTGCGCGCGGTGGGTGTCGTCCATGAGGGTGCCGTTCACGTCGAACAGCACGAGCATGTCGCTGAGATGGGTCATGAGGTGGAGAAGCTGCTTTCGAGGAGGGGAAGTCCGGCGGCGGAGCCGAGGAAGCGGTCGCCGAAGAGATGCGGAGCGACAGGGGTCGCAGGAGATCGTGACCTGCCGGCCTGCCGACGGTGCCCGCGCCCCGGCCACGCGCCCGGCAAGGCCGAGATCGGTACGGACGACGTCACAGAGGTCGCGCGGCGGCGGCGCCGACGCATCGGAGGTCATCCCAGTACCCGCCGATCGATCGCGAGCACGCCGCCGTCGACGCCGACGGCCAGCAAGGTATCGCCCGTCACCGCCAGGGACGCGGCGATCGGAACATCCAATTCGATGTCGTCGCGACGCTCTCCGGTCCGCGCGATGGCCACGTGGATCCGCCCGTCGAGGCCGGGCACCAGCAGGAGCTCCGTACCATCCACGGTCACCGGTGAGGGAGAGGCGAAGACCGGGTGCGGTGTGACCGCGTAGCTGGTCATGGAGAAGGGGCCGGCGGCCTGGAAGGTGGTCCGCCAGATCTCCGCGCCATCCCTCCTGTTCAACAGCACCAGGTCGGTGCCCCCGTCCACGACCGCGATGCCGTGCGGCACCGCCACTGGAGTCGTCGGCACGAACCCCCTGCGGTTGCGCACCTGCCACAGGACCTCACCGCTTCCGCCGTCCACCTTGACGACGCCTTTGCTGGTCGGGATGTACAGGTCGCCCTCGTCGAGGAGCGGCGTGCCTACCGGGGAGGCGTCTTGCCGCAGCCGATCGGCGAGCGAGGCGGTCGAGTAGCCGGTCGGCCAGACGGTGGCGCCGGTGGTGACCTCCAGGCAGATCATGGTGGGCGGGACGCCCAGGCTGCCTACATGGACGAGGTCTCCGGACACGACCGGGGCCGCGTTGCCGACCAGGTTGATGTGCGGGGCCAGGTCCGTGCGCTCCCAGCGCGGCTCGCCCGTACGGGCGTCGAGCGCGCGCAGGTGCGCCAGGTCACCCACGATGACCAGGTCGCCGGCCACGACGGGCGGGGTGAAAGCGAACCTCCGCAGCGGATCGGGTGAGGTGGTACGCCACCGCTCCGTCCCGTCGGCAAGATCCAGGCCGACGACGTCGCCTGACACCTCGACCGCGATGACCACGTCCGCGTGGACCGCGGGCGTCCCCTTGACCGCCGAACGCAGTGCCGTACGCCACCGCAGCGATCCGTCGGCCAGATCGATCGCGTCGACCCCGCCCGCGGCTCTGTCCTCGTCGACGACAGCGGACAGGACCAGGTCTTCGGCGACGCGGACGGCGGCCCGCTGTCCGGAACCGGGAAGCTGGTGCCGCCACCGAGCCGCGCGGGGCACCGCCACGGCGTGGATCGGCGCGGAGAAGGTGGAGCGTTCAAGACCGGCGGGGGCGACCGCTCGGGTCTCCAGCGTGATCCGCTCGCCGTCCCAGGTCACCACCCGGTAGGACGGCGGGCTGTAGTCCAGGCCCGCGAAGAGCGGCGTGGGCGTGTTGACGTGCAGCGTTCCGCCGACCTCAACGACCCTTGAGGTGTGCCAGTGGCCGGAGAAGGTGGCCAGCGGCTGGTGCGGCAGGCCTTCCAGGATCGACAGGCCGGGCTGGTCGTGGCTGAGCAGGATCCACGGCGTCCCCGCGGCGAGCGACTCCAGGTCGGCGCGCAGCCAGGCGTCCTGGAGTTCATGATCCAGGCCCAGTTCGTGGGTGTGCCAGTCGAGCGCCGCCACGTGCAGGCCCGGCAGGTCGAAGGAGTACCAACGCGGACCTACGTTGCGCTCGTAGCCCGAGGGGTCTCCGGTGTTGATCAAGTAGTTGTTGCGGGAGGTCGCGAACCCTTGCCTTCCCGCCATGTGGTCGTGGTTTCCGGGCAGCAGATGCACGGGAACGGGGCTGTCGTGTACGGCGAGGCGGAGCGCCTCGTACTCGGCGTCCACTCCCGAATCGGTCAGGTCGCCGGTGGCGATCACCGAGTGCACTCCCGGCACTCGCTCGGGCAGGCTCCTCAGGAACTCGGCCAGCCCGTCGCAGCTGCCCATCTCGACTGGTTCCTGGTAGAGCTTCGCACCGTTGTCTGTGCTGATGTGCGTATCAGAGATATGGACAAACCGGTAGACGTCGGGCTGGTCGTCGGGTGTCAGCGTGAAGGTCGCCTCGGCGGTCGCGGCGGGCACGAACCAGGGCGCGCAGGTCCAGCCTGCCGGACGGGTGAGGAAGACGAACGGACCTTGGGGGACGATCTGGAACCTTCCGTCGGCGGAGGTGGTGGTGAGGGTGATCCCGTCGCTCAGGGTCACTCCCGCACGCGGACGGCCCAGATGATCGACGACATATCCGATCATGGTGTTCCTTCAGATCCGATGGTCGGTGAGGGCATCGGCGGTGGCTGCCAGAGCCTCATTGCCGGTGCGGCTTCGCAGCGCTATCAGGGTGAAGATCGCGTCCAGTACGACCAGGTGGACGACCCTGCTGGTCATCGACTCGATGCGGTACGCGGTCTCTCTACTCCCCGCGACCAGCAGGTGGTCGACGAGCTCGGTCAACGGGGAGCTGGCGAAGCTGGTGAGCGCGACGGTCGTGGCCCCGCTCTGCCGGGCGGCGCGCACGGAAGCGAGCGTCTCGGTGGTCGACCCGGTGTGGGAGATCCCGAAGCAGACGTCGCCTGGGCGTAGCATGCGTGACGTCACGTGCTGAACATGCACGTCGGCCGGAAACGACGCGGGCAGGCCGATCGTGGTGAGCCGGTAGGCCACATCGGCGGCCAGCGGGGCGGAGGTGCCGACCGCGATGAACAGGATCCGCGGCGCCCTCGTGAGAAGCTCCGCGACCGCGCCCAGCCGGTCGGTGTCGACGGTCTGCGCCGCGTCTTGAAGGGCGACCGCCGAACCGGCGAGTACCTTCTGCGCGACCTCGGCCGGCCCGTCATCCGAGGCCACCTCCGCCAGCAGCTGTCGCTCGGCCGGGATGGACTCGCGGGCCAGCCGCAGTTTGAGGTCCTGGAAACCCCGCAGCCCGAGGCTCTGGCAGAAGCGCATGACGCTCCCCACCGAGCTGCCCGACTCCTGAGCCATCTGGGTCACCGAGCGATGGATCACCTCAAGTGGCGCGGCGAGCACCGTCCGTGCGACCCGCTGCTCCGACGGCGACAGGTCCGGCACCGACGAGCGGATCAGTTCAAGCACGTTCACACTGGTAGAAGCTGTTTCGACCACGCAGGGGACGTTAGGCCGCCCAAACGAACCGGCGATGAACACAACGCGAAGAACGGAAAGATAATCCAAACCCAGCGGCCAGTTGGAACATCACTCCATCCGCCGCTTGCCCCGCCGGGGCGTGCCCCAGGTCGCCTGAAACTCTCTGGACCCGCCCCGCATTGAGGAATCAGGGGTTCCTCAATGCCCACTAGCGTGAAGCAGGAAGCGACGACGAGGAAGGACCCAGCGTGAGCCTGCGAGGATTCAGCACGATCAGCTTCTGGGCGGACGACGTGGCGGCGGCCGTGACCTGGTACACGGAGTTCCTGGGCGTGGAGGCCTACTTCCTGCGGTCGGGCCCCGACGGACGCCCGGCCTACGCCGAGTTCCGCCTCGGCGACCACGAGGACGAGCTCGGCATCATCGACCGCGCCTACGCGCCGCCCGGCGCGGCGGCCGAGCCCGGCGGCGCCGTCATGTACTGGCACGTCGACGACCTCGACGCGACCGTGGAGCGACTGCTGTCGATGGGCGCCAAGGAGTACCAGCCGATCACGCCGCGCGGGGACACCGGGTTCGTCACCGCCGCGGTGCTCGACCCGTTCGGCAACGTGCTGGGCGTCATGTACAACCCGCACTACCTCGAAGTCCTCGCGTCCACCAGACCTGCCTAGCGTGGACACGCCCGGCTTTCCCGACCCGGCCCGGTGGGAAGACCCCACCGGGCCGGCGTCACCAGGGGGCTCACCGCCTGACCATCCCCTAGATATTCCCTGACACGAATATTCTCCATGGTGAATACTTTTCTCATGGACGCACTCCTCACCGCACTGGCCGACCCGGCCCGCTGGCGGCTCGTGAGCCTGCTGGCCGAGCGGCCCCGGCCGGTCGGTGTCCTCGCCAAGCTCGCCGAGGCGCGCCAGCCGCAGACGACCAAGCACCTGCAGGCCCTTGAGCGCGCCGGCGTCGTCACCTCCCAGCGCACCGGACAGCGCCGCGTCTACGCGCTCCGTCCCGCTCCCCTGCGGGAGCTGGCGACCGCGCTCAGCCGGCTCGCCGACACCGCGGACCAGGCCGATGGCCCTCGCGAGACCTACGACCGGGTGCGCGGATCGTCCATGAGTACCGCGATGCCGAGGACGCCGACGGCTCCGACCTGATCGCCGGGCGCGCGCAGGGAGTCGTCGACGACGTACGCCCCGGTGAGCGCCTCGCCTACCGGCTCTCCCCGCTGCTTCCCGACGGCGGCATCGCCTTCACCGCTCACCTCGACCTCGGGCCCCAGCCCACCGACACCGGCACAGACCTCGACGTCCACTTCCGGATCACCGACAGCACAGCCGGCTCCGCAGACTTCATCGCAGGCATCGAGATCGGCTTCGGTCAGAGCCTCGACAAGCTCGCGGCCACCCTCGCCGCGGACTCCGACAGCACCGACGACGCCGGGCACGACACCGGCACAAGGAGCACGAAATGACCAACTCGACCGGCCGCAGGGTGACCTGCTCGGACGGCTCAGACCTACTCGACCGGCTGTACCTCATGATCTTCCCCGAGATCGCCGGGGGTGGGCGGCGACTGTTCGACGACAGCCTGCCGGCTTCGAAGTGGACGCTCACCCACCAGGAGACCGGCGAACTGGGCGAGATCGCCATGGTCTACGACCGAGTCCACTGAGCCGGCAGGCTCCCACCGCTCACGCGGCCATGATGTACAACGCCACCCAAGGAGGATGTGCTCCCCCTGAGCCTACGGCTTACGGGCGACCCCGCCCGCACAGGCGACCTCGGGAGCCTCTCCCCAAGGGCTCGGCTCCGGACGCCACCGCGTCACCGGCACGACACCAGGCTCCAGCAACTCCAGCCCCTCGAAGTAAGCGGCGATCTTCTCCGGGCTCCGGGGCGTGTACGCGACCACGCCGTTCCCCGAATTGTGGCGCCGCATCGCCTGGACGTACGCCGGGTCGGTGTCGGAGCCGTCGTACAGCGCCAGATAACTACCCGAGGGCAGAGCGGCCATCAACCGGTTCACAATCGAACGCGTCTCGTCATGGTCACGGACAAGACCCAGGATGCCCATCAGCATCAGCGCGGTCGGCTGGGTGAAGTCCAGCGTCTTCGCGGCGGCGCCGAGAATGAACTCAGGGTCGCGCACATCCGCCTCGATATAGTCGGTGGCCCCCTCAGGCGTACTGGTGAGCAACGCCTGGGCGTGCACCAGCACCAAGGGGTCGTTGTCGACGTAGACGATGCGCGACTCCGGCGCCACCCGCTGGGCCACCTCGTGGGTGTTGTCCACGGTCGGCAACCCGGTACCGATGTCCAGGAACTGGCGGATGCCCGCCTCACCGGCAAGGAAACGCACGGCCCGAGCAAGCATGTACCGCGAATGCCGGGCGATGTCGACCATGCCCGGGAAGACCTCCCCCACCTTGTCACCCGCCAGACGGTCGACGGGGTAATTGTCCTTCCCACCCAGTAAGTAGTTCCAGATCCGCGCCGAGTGCGGCACGGTGGTGTTGATGCGCGCCGCGCTCAACCTGCCGGCACCCTCCGACATGTACGCCGGATCATCGGACCCGGATAAGGGATTCGGAGCGGTGGGGTCATCGGCCATCAGGGAGCTCCCTATCTTGCGTTGTCTCTGCAGGGAGATTACGCCTGTCCGCGAGAGCCGGCGCACGACACGGAAGCCCCCGCGAGGCCGACCCGCGCAACCCGGCCCTCCGCTTCCGGACATGTCCCCAGACGAAAGGGGGCAGGGCCGGCCGCGTCACCGGGCGTGAGAGACGCGGCCGCGGACGAAGGTCAGCGGACCTTGCCGAAGAACTCGCGCATGTCGGCGGCGACGTGATCGGGCTGCTCCATGGCGACGAAGTGGTGGCCGCCTGCATTGCCTTCCGGCCAGTGAACGATGATGTTGTGTCGTTCGGCGAGCCGGCGGATTCCGGGCGGTCCGCTGTACACACCGGTCGGCGCCGCCGTCTGACCCTCCGGCCAGCCGAAGCCCGTGCTGTCGTAGTAGGGCCAGGATGAGGTTCCCAACGTCCCGGTGAGCCAGTAGAGGCTCACGTTGGTGAGGATCAGGTCACGATCGATCACCTGCTCCGGCGGTTTCGCGGCGGCGGTGAACTCCTTGAACTTCTGCGTCATCCATGCCAGCGCGGCGACCGGGGAGTCATGCCATCCGTAGGCGAAGGTCTGCGGTGCCGCGCGCAGCAGCCCATGATGGTCCACGCCGCTCATCCAGTCCTGCGTCTGGAGCTGCGCGTAGGCCGCCCGCTCGTCGCCGGTCATCTCGGGAACATCGTCTTCGGTGGGGAAGCCAAGCCCGCTGATGACATAGACGCCGATCACGTGATCCGGGGCCACCTTGGCGACTTCCGGGGCGACGTACGCGCCGAAGTCCCCGCCCTGGGTGCCGTAGCGGTCGTATCCGAGGCGGTGCATCAGCTCCGCCCAGATCCGTGCCACGCGCGTGGCGTTCCAGCCGGTCTCGCGCGGCGGGGCGGAGAACCCGAATCCGGGCACCGACGGCACGACGGCGTGGAACGCCTGAGACGGGTCGCCGCCGTGCGCGCGAGGATCGGTGAGGGGGCCGATGAGGTCGGTGAACTCCACGAACGAGTTCGGCCAGCCGTGGGTGAGAATGAGCGGCAGGGCGTCCGGCTCGGGGGAGCGCACATGCAGGAAGTGGATGTCCTGGCCGTCGATCTCGGTCATGAACTGGGGAAACTCGTTCAGCCGCGCCTCACGCCGGCGCCAGTCGTATCCACTGCGCCAGTATTCGGCCAGGTCTTTGAGATAGTCGGCGGGGACGCCCCGCCTCCACTCCTCGCCGGGCAGCTGCCGGGGCCACCGGGTGCGGGCCAGCCGGTGGCGCAGCTCGTCCAGGTCTGCCTGGGGAATGTCGATGCGGAAGGGGCGGACCTCGGTGCTCATGACTCTCCTCAGTGGGTACGCCCGCCGCAGCGGCGGGCGGCGTCCTGCCACGTCGTTCCCGCAGGCCCGGGTGGCGCGTCGCGGTGACATGATCGAGAATAGGAACCATGTAGGTCAGTTCCTGTCCGATATGGCCGGGCATGATGGACCCCATGAGCGACACCCCCGCACGACTGCTCAAACTGCTGTCCTTGTTGCAGACCCCGCGCGAATGGCCCGGCAGCGAGCTGGCCGAGCGCCTGGGGGTCAGCCCCCGTACGATCCGCCGGGATGTCGATCGCCTGCGTGAGCTGGGTTATCCGGTGCGGGCGACGATGGGGGCGGTGGGCGGCTACCGGCTCGCCGCAGGTAAGGCCATGCCACCGTTGCTGCTGGACGATGAGGAGGCGGTGGCCATCGCGGTCGGCCTGCGCATGGCGGCCGGGACTCCGGTGAACGGCATGGAGGAGGCGTCCGTGCGGGCCCTGGCCAAGCTGGAGCAGGTGCTGCCGTCCCGGCTGCGACACCGGGTCGCCACGCTGGCCGCGGTCCTGGTCTCGATGCTGACCGGGAACGGGCCGGGTGTTGATCCGCGGAACCTTACGGTGCTCGCCGGCGCCGCCGCCAACCGCGAACGCCTGCGGTTCGCCTATCAGACGGGTGACGGGAGCGAGACCCGACGCCTGGTCGAGCCGTACCGTCTGGTGGCGGTCGCACACCGCTGGTACCTCCTGGCGTACGACGACGACCGCGACGATTGGCGGTCCTTCCGCGTCGACCGAATCAGTGATCCGCGGCCGACCGGCGTGCGGGTCCCTCCCCGCGAGCCGCCCGAGCGGGACGCGGCCGCCTTCATCACCGACAGGCTGTACTCGTCGGCACCCACCTACGAGGTGCTGGCGACCATTCGTCTTCCGGCCGGCCAGGTAGCGCAGCGGCTCGGCACCGCCCCGGGCGAGGTCCAGCCGATCGACGAGCACAGCTGCCGCCTGCACGGACGCGCCGACACCCTGGAGTGGCTGGCCTCCCGGCTGCTCATGCTCGGCTGCGAGTTCCAGGTGCACGAGCCGCCCGAACTGCTGGCGTACCTGCGTGCGGCGGGCGCCCGCGCCGTCCGCGCCACAGAGGGCCCCGACGGGACCGGCCGTCTACCGGCAGACGACCGGTCCCGTCCGGGCTTTCTGTCACCGGGTCCCCCTGCTGGTGGGGGGGTTTGAGTGGGTGAGATCTGGTTAGCGCCAATAGCGGCGTTCTTTACAAAGTAAACCAAAAGGTACAGAGCAGACGGACGCGACGATCTCTGCTATCTGCTGGACTCCCGACGAGTGGAACCTGCCCTGAAGTGCCTCACCTGGGCCGAGAGGGGTCCGAGCACAGCGGACGACAAAAGGCGATGGCAAGGAGATCCCACCCCTTGCCACTCTCAACGTATAGCGCACCGGGGGGCTTGCGGCAAGACCCGGGTCGTGCCTCAGGATTGTCGGCCGAGGCCGGAACCTGCGGAAACGGGGAATGCGGAATGCGTGTGTTGTTGTCGACGTATGGGTCGCGCGGGGACGTCGAACCGCTGGCGGGACTCGCCGTGCGGTTGCGGGAACTCGGTGCGGACGTGCGGGTGTGCGCGCCGCCTGACAAGGAGTTCGCCGAGCTGCTGGCCGGTGTCGGCGTACCGCTGGTGCCGGTCGGCTCGCCGATGGGGTCGATGGTGCGGCCGTCGTCGCCGGCCGGCGCGTCCCGGCGCGTGTCCGAGCTGGCCGCGCTGTTCGACACGGTCGCCGCGGCGGCCGAGGGATGCGACGCGCTCTTGGCGACCGGGTTGGCGCATTTCGCCTCGCGGTCGGTGGCCGAGAAGCTGGGCGTCCCCTACGTGTACGCGACCTTCTGCCCGTTCCTGCTGCCGTCGCCGCACCACGCGCCGCCGCCGGTGCTGCCCGGCGAGTCCTCCCCGCCGGAGGTGACCGACAACCGGGTGCTGTGGGAGCTGAACGCCCGGAGCTTCAACGCGTTGCACGGCGAGGCGCTCAACACCCACCGGGCCTCGATCGGGCTGCCGCCGGTGGACGACGTCCGCGACTTCATCTTCACCGGCCACCCGTGGCTGGCGGCGGACCCGACCCTGAGCCCGTGGCGGGAGACCCCCGACCTCGACGTCGTGCGCACCGGTGCGTGGATCCTTCCGGACGAGCGCCCGCTCCCGGCCGAGTTGGAGGCGTTCCTGGACGCCGGGTCGCCACCGGTGTACGCGGGCTTCGGCAGCATGCGCGGCGTCTCGGAGGACATCGCCCGGGTGGCCATCGAGACGATCCGCGCGCAGGGCCGCCGCGTACTGGTGGGCCGCGGCTGGGCCGACCTGGCCCTGATCGACGACCGGGACGACTGTTTCGCCGTCGGCGAGGTCAACCAGCAGGCACTGTTCGGCCGGGTGGCCGCCGTCGTGCACCACGGCGGCGCGGGCACCACGACGACGGCCGCCCGGGTCGGGGCGACCCAGGTGGTGGTGCCCCAGGCGGGGGACCAGCCGTACTGGGCCGGCCGGGTGGCCGAGCTGGGCATCGGCGCGGCACACGACGGTCCGGCTCCGACCACCGCGTCCCTGTCGGCCGCGCTCAGAACGGCCCTGACCCCCGAGGTCCGAGCACGAGCCAGGGCCGTGGCCGGCACGATCCGCACCGACGGGGCGACGGTGGCCGCGGCGATGCTGCTCGACGCGGTCAGCCGGGAAAGGCCGCCGGTGCCCGCGTGAACCGCCCGGATCGCCGAGCCCGGAAAGCGCCTCGTCCACCTCAGATCGGAGCCGATGACGTGAACTCCCTGACCACCAGCGCGTTCGACCTTCCCGGCCATCTCACGCCCAAGGCCGACCCGACGCTGATCGCCGGCGACGAGCGGCACTTCGCGGCCATCGCGGCGAGCCTTGAGCGGTCGATCGCCGACCTGTCCGACCGCCTCGACGCCGAACGCAAGGCTCCCGGCGGCGTAGGGCGGCAGGCGATGGACCGGGACCTGGAGATCCACCGGCTGACCGCTCGCCTGCGCGCGCTGCGTCGCTTCGGTCTGGACCTGTGCCTCGGGCACATCGTCAGCGCGGACGACCCCGAACCCGTGTACATCGGACGACTTGGCCTCACGGACAGCGCGGGTCGTCGGCTGCTGCTCGACTGGCGCTCCCCCGCGGCCGAGCCGTTCTTCGGAGCGACCCACGCCAACCCGATGGGGCTGACGAGCCGCCGCAGGTATCGCTGGACCGCCGGGCGGATCAGCGACTACTGGGACGAGGTCTTCACCTCCGACGGGTTCGAAGGGCACGCCGCGCTGGACGACCAGTCCGCCTTCATCGCCAGCCTGGGCGGCAACCGGTCGGACCGGATGCGAGACGTGCTCGGCACCATCCAGGCCGACCAGGACGCCATCATCCGCGCGGGCTCCCGCGGCGCTCTCGTCGTCGACGGCGGGCCGGGTACGGGGAAGACCGTCGTCGCTCTGCACCGCTCCGCCTACCTCCTCTACGCGGACCCTCGCCTCGGTCACCACCGGGGCGGCGTGCTGTTCGTCGGTCCGCACCAGCCCTACCTGGCCTACGTCGCCGACGTCCTCCCGAGCCTCGGAGAGGAGGGCGTGCAGACCTGCACCCTGCGGGACCTCGTCGCCGAGGGAGCCGCGGCGGCGGTGGAGACCGACCCGGAGGTGGCCCGCCTGAAGTCGTCCGCGGACCTGGTGAAGGCGATCGAGGCGGCCGTGAGGTTCTACGAGAACCCGCCCACCAAGGGGATGACGGTCACGACCCACTGGTCCGACATCTGGTTGAGCCCCGACGACTGGGCCGAGGCGTTCGAAGCACCAGAACCCGGGACTCCGCACAACGAGGCGCGCGACCAGATCTGGGAGGAGCTGCTCACGATCCTGGTGGACAAGCACGACGGCGAGGCCCCGGCTGACCTGCTCCGCAGGTCGCTGCTGCGGAACAGGGAGCTGCTCACGACCTTCAACCGCGCGTGGCCGCTGCTCGAAGCGGCCGACCTCGTCGGAGACCTGTGGTCGGTACCGGCCTACCTGCGGATGTGCGCCCCCTGGCTCAGCCCCGATGACGTTCGAAAGCTGCGACGCGGGGACGCCCAGGCCTGGACGCTGTCCGACCTGCCGCTCCTGGACGCGGCACGGCAGCGGCTCGGCGACCCGGAGACGTCACGGCGCAGGCGTCGGCATGACGCCTCCATCGCCGCCGAGCGCGAGCACATGGCCAAGGTCGTCGACGCCCCGCTGGAGGCCGATGACGACGGGGAAGGCGCGGTGACGATGCTGCGCGGACAGGACCTGAAGGACGCCCTGGTCGACGAGACCGCGCCTCCCGGCACCGAACCGGACCTGCTCGCCGGACCGTTCGCGCACATCGTCGTGGACGAGGCCCAGGAACTGACCGACGCGGAGTGGCAGATGTTGCTGCTCCGCTGCCCGTCCCGGAGCTTCACCATCGTCGGGGACCGTGCCCAGGCAAGGCGCGGGTTCACGGAGTCGTGGCAGGAACGGCTTGAGCGGATCGGGCTCGACCGGATCAACCTGGCCTCCCTGAGCGTCAACTACCGGACACCGCAAGAGATCATGGCGGAGGCCGAGCCGGTCATCCGGGCCGTGCTCCCGGACGCCAACGTGCCGGCCTCCATCCGCAGCGGCGGCGTCCCCGTCGTACACGGCTCTGTTTCGGACCTGGGCTCGGTCCTCGACACCTGGCTCGCCACGCATGCCGACGGGGTCGCCTGCGTCATCGGCGATCCCACGTTCCAGGCGACGTCCCGCGTCCGGTCGCTGACCCCGGAGCTGTCGAAGGGGCTTGAGTTCGACCTGGCCGTGCTCGTCGACCCAGAGACGTTCGGCAGGGGCGTCGAAGGAGCGGTCGACCGCTATGTCGCGATGACCCGAGCGACCCACCGGCTCGTCATCCTCACGAGCTCCTGACTCCGGCCGAGTGCGTGGCCCTGCCGGCGGTGACCAGCAGCAACCGGGCCACGCACACAGCACTACAGGAAGGACCCGTCATCGCGTGTCGCGGATCCCGAGAATGTATGCCGCGGTAAGCGCGACGGCACGGTCTTCGTCCTGTGACAGATCTGCGAGGGCACGTGACGCCGTGGTTCCCGGGATATCCGCGAGCGCCTGTGCCAGCCGTCGACGCGCGGACGATTCCACGGTGCCGGGGGCGAGACGATCAACGAGCCCGTCAGCGATCTGATCCGCCAACGCGGGACGACTCGCCAGCGCGCTCAGCGCATCGGCCGCGTCGACGTCGTTCGTCCCCTCGACGACCATGTCGATGAGCGTCGGGACCGCGTCGGCCACCCCATGTGCCCCGAGTGCCAGAGCCGCATACCTGCGGACCACGACGTCGGGGTTCGCGAGGGCGTCCCGCAGCAGTGCGGTCCCTCACCGTCCGGAATCTCAGCGATGGACTGGACGGCACGTTTGCGCACCTCGGCCACCGGTGAGCCGAGGCCCTCCGCCAGCAGCGCCAATCCGGCATCACCCGATTGCGCCAAGGCCCATCGAAGGGCTCCGGCGACGTTCGGGTCCTTCTCGCTCAGCACCGCCTCGACCAGTGCTTCCGCCGGCACCGGAACCTCCTCGACCGAGGACAGGGCCGCGCGCTGGCGTTTCCCGGCGCTCTTCGACCCCAACGCCTGGAGGAGTGCGACGGTCTGGAGGACGTCCTCCCAGCCGGCGGGTTTCGCGGCACCGATCCGTCGGAGTCGCGTGAGCAGCTCCGTCTCACTGGCGATGCGTTCTCGCGTCTGGCGGATGAGGTCGTCGACGAGCTCTGAGGGCGTGAAGCCCGGATCATCGAGCGCCCGCCCGACCTCACGCAGCGACAGCCCCAATGACCGCAGGCTCTCGATATGGAAGATCCGCCGGATGTCCTCGCTGGAGTACTCCCGATAGCCGGCGTCGCTACGACCCGTCGGCCGCACCAGGCCGAGCGAGTCGTAATGCCTGAGCATGCGGGCGCTGACCCCGGACCGCCGTGCCACCTCACCGATCAACACCGCCTATCCCCCCTCCTGGCCGGTCCCGCCGAGGGCCACGACGCGCTTCGCCTCCTCGATCGCGAACTCGAATCCGGCATCCGGGTCGCGCAACAGCCGTTCCGTGGCGATCGCGTGCGCGCGCACGCCAGGGTCGAGATCCGTCATCGCGGCGCGCAGATTTGGCAAGATCACCTCACCGAGCGCGATCAGCGCCCGGCTGAGGCTCAGGTGCGTCTCACGTTCGCCGCGCCCGAACTGTGTCGACAACACCGCGGCCAACTCGGGCTCCTCACCTTCGGGCACGAGCACGACCGCTGCCCGCCAAGCG
>NZ_JBEZFH010000188.1:0-15293 GCF_040649355.1 Sphaerisporangium sp. NPDC049002
CGATGAGCTCGGGGACGAGCGCGGAGCCGATCCAGCCGGACGCGCCGGTAACGAAAACACGCATGGGAAACCTCCTGGTAGTCGGCCGTCGCCGGCGCTCCCCGAGTCACTGAGCGGCCTCACCAGGCTCGCCCGGCTCGACTGACGCTGCGGCCACTGTGGACGGCCGCCTACGAGGCATCCCCCGAACGTGCCGTGGTCGACGGGCTGTACCGGCTGTTCGGCGGCGACCCGCTCACCGGCCGAGGCGACCCGTTCCAGTCCGTCGTCAAGAACGTCTCCGCACTGGCCTTCCATCCCGACGACCGGCAACTGGCCATCGGCGGCTCCAACTACAGCATGTTTGCCCATCGGTTGCAGGTGTGGGATCCGGTCACCGGCGCCTACCGGCTCCTGTTCGCGAGTACGTACGGTCAACCCGATCACGCCTACACACTGGCCTTCCATCCCGACGGCCAGGTCCTGGCCCACGGCGATCTCGAGGCCGGAAACGGCGTCCAGTTCTGGGCCACCACCGCCAAACCGGTCGGCGCCCCTCTCCTTCACACCACTTCGGTGCGGCGGCTGTTCTTCCACCCTGACGGCCGGTCGCTGGCCACCATGGGCTACGCCCAGGCGCTACGGTCGTGGGATCCGATCACCGGCGAACCCCTCAAGGGCCCACCCACCCCGGACCTCCTCGACGTGGCTATCGGGCCAGGCGGCCACCTGCTGGCCACCTTCGACACCGAAGGGGTGGTACGGCTGTGGGACTGGGTCACCCACGAGCCCGTCGGCACCCCCATGGCCTCACCGGCGACGTCGACGCCTGCGCGATCGCCTTCCACCCAGATGGCGAAATGGTGGCCACCGGCTGCCACGACGGCACACTACGGCTGTGGGACTTGGCCACCGGTGAACTTCTGGGTGCTCCCCTCGCCGGACATCACGGCGGTATCGAAGCGCTGGCCTTCCACCCCGACGGCAATCTGCCGGCCAGCTCCGGCGTGGACTGGACGGGTGGCGGCGCGGGTCAGAAGTGGTAGGCGAGGATGCGGCCGACCCTGCGGAGGAAGTAGAAGCGGTTCATGACGGCGAGGGCGGCTCGGTAGCCGGTGGGGAAGCGGGACACCTCGGGGACGTCGGAGAAGAAGAGCTCGGAGGCCAGGTGGAGGGCGGGGACGGCGGCGGGCAGCTCGGCGGGGTCGTCGAGACCCCAGCGGAGGGTGGCGCCGGTGGCCCTGATCTGCGGCTGGAAGCGGCTCAGCTTGACCGCGAGGCTGCTCAGCGCGTCGAACACGATGTCCCCCGTGGGGAACCGCTCGGTGACGCGGCGCAGGAGGGTGTGGACCTCCTCCGCGGTGAGGTACATCATCAGGCCCTCGGCGACGACCAGCACCGGCCGGTCGGCGGGGACCTGGTCCAGCCAGGCCGGATCGGTGGCGGGCACGCCGATCATCGTGTAACCGGACCGGGGCGGGAAGAGCCGCTCACGTAGCGCGACGATGTCCGGGTAGTCGACGTCGTACCAGCGGACGGTCTCGGGCGGGTCGAGGCGGTAGACGCGGGTGTCGAGGCCACAGGCCAGGTGGATCACCGTCGTGTCCGGCGCGCGGGCGAGGTGGCCCGCGGTGAGGGTGTCGAAGGTCCTGACGCGGATGGCCACGCTGAGCGCGTCGGTGGAGCGCATCCTCAGCTTCGAGAAGTCGTAGTCGATGCGCTCGACGGCCCGCTCGGCGAGCGGGTCCCGCAACACGGGGTCATCGCCGCGGCTGTGCACGGCCCTGCCGTACAGGGTGGCGAGGAGGGTCTCCTTCTCCTTGGTCAGGTGGACCTTCTCGCTCCCCATCCCTCCAATGTAGACCCGACGCTCACAACGGCCGGGAACGGTCCGGCCGGTGCTCGGGCGGGCCCGCGGGCATGGCCGCATCCGGCCGGGGGCGCTGTCGCCGCCGTGTCTTTACATGCCCGTTGCCATGACTGTACGTTAATTTTGATTACCCACAGTGATCAGGAGGTGAGTCACATGCCGGATGACGGCACCGAGCGAGTGCCCGATCCACGAGTGGCGTTCACGAACGTCACGTCGACCGACACGGGCGAGGTCAGCGAGAGCCCGGGGATGGTCGACCGGGCCGTCGTGGTGGCGGGCGAAGGCGAGCATCTGCCACCGCACTCGGAGCAGGCGATCGACAGCAGGCCGCTCTCCCAGCGGTTCATCGAGCCGGAGGAGTAGTCGACCATGGAGCTGCACTTCCGTAACCAGTACACCTCGAAGGTGTGGGTCGCGATCATGTTCTACAGCCCCGACACCTGCCGCGACTACGGCCAGTGGGGCACCCGGGGCTGGTGGGCGATCGATCCGGGTGGAGAAGCGCACGTCCTCAACACCGGCAACCGGTACGCCGCCTTCTACGCCGAGGCCGCCAACGGCGCGATCTGGACCGGCCCCTACGGCCCGATCTACGTCTACCAGAACGCGTTCGACTCCTGCCTCAACATCGGCAGCACCGCGGCCAGGCGCGTCGGCACCCGCCTGGTCGACATGAACGGCTATTCCGTCTACTACGTGAACCTCACCCCCTGACGGGAGCGCGTCCACGAGCGGCCCCGACACCGTGCCATCGGGGCTCGCCCGCCCGCCGCCACACCTACGCCCTCCTCGCGGGTCACGCGCACCACCCCTGACCCCCCGGCCGTGCGTGCCGCGGCCGTGCCCGCCGCGGCGGGGTCAGCGGAGCTTGGGGTCGAGGGCGTCGCGGACGACGTCGCCGAGGAGCAGAAAGCTCAGAACGCTCGCGGTGAGGAACATCGCCGGGAAGACCAGCAGGTGCGGGTACTCCGCGAAGAACACCTGGGCCACGTTCAGCTGGAGCCCCCACGACACGTCCGGATACTGCAGGCCCACGCCGAGGTAGTCGAGCGTGGCCTCCCCCGATATGACGTTGCCCACGTTCAGCATCGCGACCACGAAGACCGGGGCGATGGCGTTCGGCAGGATGTGCTTGATCATGATCCGCCGGTCCCCGGCGCCGAGCGCCCTCGCGGCTTGCACGTAGTCGGTGTCCCGGATGGCGATCACCTGGCCGCGCATGAGCCGGGTCATGGTGGTCCAGCCGAGCAGGACCAGGACGATCGTCATGGCCCAGATCCCGTGCCCGGGGAAGGCGACCAGCACGACCGTCGCCCCGAGGACGAACGGGATGCCGAAGAACACGTCCGTCACCCGGGAGATGATCGCGTCAAGCACGCCGCCGTAGTATCCGCCGAGCAGGCCGAGCACGATGGCGACGAGCAGCGCGGCCACCGTCACCGCGACGCCGATCAGCACGGACGCGCGGGTGCCGTGCACGATCTGCGACCAGTAGTCGCAACCTTGCAGGTCGTACCCGAAGACGGCCCCGCCGCCCGGCCCCTTCTTGGACATCCGCAGGTCGCAGTGCTCGTTCGGGCCGAGCCTTGCGAACAGCGAGGGGAACGCGGCCATCGCGCAGGCGACGAGGAGGATGACCACCGAGATCCAGAACAGGACCCGCCCGCGCAGTTCGAGCCAGGCGTCGTACCACAGGGAGCCCCGGATGTTCCGCTCCGGCTTCGGGCCGTGCGAGGTCGCCTCGACGGAGGCCTTCAGGTCAACCACGGCGGATCCTCGGGTCGAGCACGCCGTACAGCAGGTCGACGAGCAGGTTGGCCACGATGAAGATCATCACCAGGAGGGTGGTGACGCCGACGACGACCGGACCCTCCTGGAGCTGGATCGACTGGAAGACCTGCTGGCCGATGCCGGGCAGGTTGAAGATGCCCTCGGTGACCACGGCGCCCGCCATGAGGTTGCCGAAGTCGACGCCGAGGTAGGTGACGACCGGGATCAGCGAGTTGCGCAGGGTGTGCCTGCCGATGATCCTGGACCGCCGCAGCCCCTTCGCCGCGGCCGTGCGGACGTAGTCGGCCCGGAGGTTCTCGACCACGCTCGTGCGGGTCAGCCGGGCGACGTACGCCAGGCCGAAGGAGCCGAGGACCATGCCGGGCAGCAGGTAGCTCGCCGGCCACCCGTCGTCGGTGCCCGCCGTCGGGAAGAGGCCGAGGTCGAGCCCGAGCACGATCTGGGCGGTGTACCCGACGACGAAGACCGGGACGGCGATCACGAACGTCGTCCCGGCCAGCACCGCCGTGTCGGCGAGCCTGCCCCGGCGCAGCCCCGCGATCACGCCGAGGCCGATGCCGACGACCAGCTCGAAGATCCACGCGGTGAGCGCGAGCTGCGCGGTCACCGCCCAGCGGTCCTGGAGCAGCTCGCTGACCTGCTGCCCGGTGAAGGTCTCCCCGAGGTCGCCTCGAAGGAAGACCCCCGCCATGTAGAGGCCGTACTGCACGATGAGCGGGTCGTTCAGGTGGTAGTGCTCGCGCAGCGTCTGGAGCACGGCCTCCGGAACCGGTTTGTCGCCGGCGAGTGCCAGGATCGGGTCGCCCGGAAGGGAGAACACCATGGCGTAGATGAGGAAGGTGGTGGCCACGAAGACCGGGACGGCCTGGAGCAGGCGGTGGACGGCGTACCTCACCGTGCGCCCGGCTCACCGCCGCGGCGGGCCCGAGAGCCCGCGCGAGCTTCGCCGCCGTGCCCGGCCGCGCGGCCGGTGGCGGCACGGGGGGACCCCGGCTGGCCGGGGGCCGTGCGCGGAGTCCCCATCGCGTGCATCCTTACTTGACCGTGATGGTGTCGAGGTTGGGGCTGTACGGGTCGATCAGAACGCCGGTGATCTTGTTGGAGTAGCCGGCCTGATCCTGCCAGTTCCACAGCGGGATCATCGGCATTTCGGCGAGCGCCACGTCCTCGGCCTGCTGGTAGAGCGGGATGCTCGCCTCCATGGTGGACGCCGAGTTGGCCTTGGCGATCAGGTCGTTGAACTGCTTGTTGTCCCAGCCCATGCGGTTGCCCGCGCCCCACATCGACTCAAGGTAGTTCTGGGGGCTCGGGTAGTCCATGACCCAGTTGTTGCGGTACGGGCCGTCTTCCTTCTTCTCGCGCAGCGTCGACAGGTAGTCGGCGGCGGGGATCTTGCGGAACTGGATGTCGGCGATGCCGAGGTTCTGCTTGAGCTGGTTGGCGACGGCCTGCATCCACTGCTCGTAGCTCGGGTCGGCGTTGGAGAAGTAGAGGTTCAGCGTGCCGGTGAAGCCACCGGCCTTGTCGAACAGCGCCTTGGCCTTGGCCGGGTCGTACGCGCACGCCTCACCGCAGGCGTTCTCGCGGTATCCCGGCACGAGCGGCGCCAGCAGCGAGGCCATCGGCTTGAAGGTGCCGTTGTAGACGGCGTCCACGATGCCCTGCCGGTCGATCGACATCGAGATCGCCTTGCGCAGGTCGGGGCTCTGGAACCGCTTGTCGAACGCCGGGAAGCCGAGGTAGTCCATGGTGCCGCTGGCCGTGGGCACGAACCGGTCGCCGAGCAGCTTCTTGGCCTCGGTCGCGCTCTGCGGCGGGATGGTCTGCAGCAGGTCGACCTTGTTCGCCCGCAGGTCGGTGTACGCCGTGTCGCGGCTGGCGTAGATCTTGAACTGGACCGCGTCCGACTTGGCGGGGCGGGGTCCGGCGTATCCGGCGAACTTCTTCAGCTTGATCCGCTGGTTGTGCGCCCAGTCGCCGTCGAGGGCGAAGGGCCCGTTGCCGATCGGCTTCTGGTCGTAGGCCTTGAGGTCGGTGAAGGCCGCCTTCGGCATCGGCGCGAAGCCCGTGTAGGCCAGCGTGATCGGGAACTGGCTGAACGGCGCCGTCAGGGTCACCTCAAGGGTGGTGGGGTCGACGACCTTGAGGCCGCTCAGCTTCTCGGCGGTGGGCTTGGCGCCCTCGGCCTCGGGGTTGAGCTTGTCGTAGCCCTCGATGTTGGCGAAGTAGTAGTTGTTGGTCCACGCGTTCGGGCCGTAGGCGGCGGCGTTCCAGGCGTCGGCGAAGCTCTCGGCGGTGACGGGCTCGTCGTTGTGGAACTTCTGTCCCGGCTTGATCTTGATGGTCCAGGTCTTCTGGTCGTCGCTCGTCACCGACTCGGCCGCCCGCATCCGGGTCTGGCCCTTGGCGTCGATCACGACGAGCGTGTCGAACAGCGCCTGCAGCACCGTGATCGAGTAGCTGCTCGACGTGTTCCCCGGGGTCAGGTGATCGGGCTCGTTGAGCGCCACGGAGAACTGGCCGGCCCCCTGTCCGCCCTGGTCACCGCTGGAACCTCCGCTGGAACCCCCACAGGCGCCCACCGTGAGCGCCGCCGCGAGGAGGACGGCGGCACCTCGCGCCTTCTTCAGGACCGTCACTGTTCCTCTGCCTCTCCGTCGCACCGGCGTGATGCCGGAGAGGCTAAATAGCGTGGCAAGTGTCTGCATCGGCAAACTTACGTATTCCCTGGAAAGATCTGTCTCGGGCAAGCTGAGAGTGGAGGACCGATGGATCAGATCACCCTGAGCGCACGCCACCTCCACGCGTTCACGGAAGTAGGATTCCAGGTGGCGGGCGGATCCGGGGCCCACGGCGCGATGACGGCGCTGCGGAAGATCATCCCGGTGGAGGCGTACGAGTTCGTCGCGTTCGACCCGGCGACGGGGCGCCACCGCAGCCTGGTGTCCTCCGGATACGCGAGGGTCGACGCGGACGCCGCCGAGGAGTACGCCCGCCTCGACCCCTACCGGCGCGCCATGGCCTCCCGCGTCCCGCTGCCCATGGGCTCCCCCGGCACCGAGCTCTACTACCGCAGGCACCTCGCGCCGTACGGCTGGCGCTCGGGGCTGACCGCGCCGCTGTTCGTGACCGAGGGCAGGTACACCGGCCTGCTGCACGTCAACTCCCGCGAGGCGCTCCCGCCCGAGACGACCACCGTGATCAGCGCCGTCTCCAGCGCCCTGGCCCACGTCACCGACCTCACCCGCTGCGTGATCGACCCGCTCGGGCTGCCCCCGGGCTTCCACGCGGTGGCCTTCGAGCGCGGCGGGCGGCGCCGCGCGGTCGCCGGGTGGCCGGCTTCCGAGGCCGTCGGCCGGGAGCCGGCCATGGCCGAGCTGGCCAGGGACTTCATCGACTCGCGTGAGCTGTCGCGGCGCGGGCTGTGGCTCGACTCGTCGGGCCAGTGGCGCGAGGTACGCGTCCACCGCGCCGGGGTGGGCTTCCACGGCGCCATCCAGGGCGCGGTGATCGCCGAGCGGCCGTGCGCCCTGCCGTACGACCTGACGGCCAGGGAGATCGAGGTGCTCACCAGGGTCGCGCTCGGCGACTCCAACCCGCAGATCGCGGCGGTGCTGGTGCTGAGCGTCCGTACGGTGACCACCCACCTGGAGCACATCTTCGCCAAGCTGGGCTGCGACAGCCGTACGCGCCTGACGACCAAGGTCCTGGCCGAGGGACTCTGCCGCCTCGACCTCCCCTGATCACCGAGGGGAGCTCAGCGGGCGACCCGCAGGGCTCCCTGGGGTGTGGCGGGCGAGGGGTTCAGCAGGTCGACGTGCATCTCGAACCACACGTTGTTGGTCCCGGCCTCGCGGATGAAGCCCCAGCGGTGGGCGAGCGCCTCCAGCAGGAGCAGGCCCCGGCCCCCGGTGTCGAGCGGGGAGGAGGGGCGCCATCCGAAGGGAGGGTCGAGAGAGCCGGCGTCCTGGCAGGCGATGCGCACCCAGTCGGCCGCGTAGGACACGCTGAGCGTGAAGGTCCCGCCGCCGCCCGAGTCGGAGTGTACGACCGCGTTGGTGGCGATCTCGCTGGTCAGAAGGACGCAGTCGTCGTGGAGCGGATGCTTCTTCCCGAGCGCGGAGGACACCAGCCGCCGGGCCCTGGCCACCGCGTCGGGATCGCCGGCGAGGTGCATCACGCGATCACTGGCCGAATCCGCCCTGCCGTACCCTGATGAAGTCATGCGACCCCCCCGTTAGTGAGCTGCTCGCGCCCTGTTAAGGACGCCGGGGTCATCTTTAGAGATGTCGCCAAAAGGTAGGAACATGGTCCCCACCGGGAGGGCCTATATGGCCTGCGAGGAGGACTTTTCGGCTTCGGCGCCTTCCGGCGGCGGGGCCGTGTGGTCCTCCTCGACGATGTCGGCGGCGGAGCGCACGATCTGCGGGTCGGGCGAGCCCACGATCTCGTGGTCCTTGTTGGTGTAGTCGAACTGGCTGAGGACATGACGCATGGCCGCGATGCGGCCGCGCTTCTTGTCGTTGCTCTTGATGACGGTCCAGGGCGCGTCCTCGGTGTCGGTGTTGAGGAACATGTCCTCCTTGGCCCGGGTGTACTCGTTCCACTTGTCCAGGGAGGCGAGGTCCATCGGGGACAGCTTCCACTGCCGTACCGGGTCGACCTGGCGGATGATGAACCGGGTGCGCTGCTCGCGGTGGGACACCGAGAACCACAGCTTGATCAGGTGGATGCCGTCCCTGACCAGCATCCGCTCGAAGAGCGGGGCCTGGACCATGAACTCCTTGTACTCCCGCGGCGTGCAGAAGCCCATGACCCACTCGACCCCGGCGCGGTTGTACCAGGACCGGTCGAACAGGGCGATCTCTCCGGCGGCGGGGAGGTGGGCGACGTACCGCTGGAAATACCACTGCGTGCGCTCGCGCTCACTGGGCTTCTCCAGGGCCACCACGCTCGCCCCGCGGGGGTTGAGGTGCTCCATGAACCGCTTGATCGTCCCGCCTTTGCCGGCGGCGTCGCGGCCCTCGAAGAGGATCACCAGCCGGCCCCCGGTGTCCTTGATCCAGTACTGGAGCTTCAGCAGTTCGATCTGCAGCAGCCGCTTGGTCTGCTCGTACTCGGAGCGCGACATCCGTTCGGTGTAGGGGTAGTGCTCCCGCCAGGTGTCCACCACGCGCCCGTCGGCGTACAGCAGCACCGGGTCGTCGTCGTCACTGGAATCGACCCAGAGTCCGGGGGTACGGTCGAGCAGTTCGCTCGACTCGGCGGCCTGAGGATAGAGAACTTCCGAAGGCTCCATACCGCCAGTTTTACATATGTTTGTACCGGTCAGTAGCACAGTGGAGCCGTGCGGGGCCGGAGTCCGGCACCCGCGTCCTGAGTGCCTTTCCGGACCGGCGTCGGCGATACACTGGCGGCCGCAGGTCTCGATCGAAGTACATAGCAGGCGAAAACCGTCCAGGCGCGGCGGCGCGATGCGACCATTGAACCGCAAGGATCACGCGAGTTGAACGCCTCCGTCTTTGACGTTCGGCACAGGGAGCGGCCGGATGGGTCTGAAACTGGCGATCAGCAGTCATCGTGACCCTGATTGCACGCTCGTCGCGATCATCGGCGACCTGGACGCGACCACGTACTCCACCGCCAGGGAACAGCTGCGCGCCCTCGTCGCCGAGGGACGCGACCGCATCGTCATCGACGTCACCGAGCTCGGGTTCTGCGACTCCGGCGGCCTCTGGATCCTGCTTGAGGTCCACCGTCAGGCGGAGAGGGCCGGCGGGTGGGTCCGGCTCGCCGGGGTGAACGGCTTCCTGCGGCGCCTGTTCGCGCTCACCCGGCTGGACGCCGCCTTCACCATCGACGCCGACGTGACCGCCTCGCTGGCCGCCGTGGCCGGTCGGGAGGAACCGGACCTCTAGGGCTTCTCGGCGGCTGCCTTGATCCTCCGCAGGGTGCTGCGCATCCCCTCCACCATGAGGGCCTCGCGGTCCCTGCCGAGGAAGCCGAGGGCGAGCAGCGCGCGCACCGGCGCGACCGGTGACCCGATGTGCTCCCGCCACTCGCACAGCACCGTGCCGTCGCCGTCGGGCATGAGGCGGTAGCCCCAGCGCATCCGTGACAGCTCCACCTCGAAGGTGAACCGGCGGGGGCGCTCCCACTCGACCACGGTGCAGGTGGTCGCCCAGTGGAACGGGCCCCTGCGGTTGCGTCCACGGAACGAGGCGCCCAGCCGCCCGCCCACGCCCGCGAGCCAATGGCCGCCGGTGCTCTCAGGACTCCACTCGCCGTAGCGGGTGACGTCGGTGACGAGGTCCCATACCTTTCTGGGGGGCGCGTCGATCTTCAGGCACACCTCGTCCATTCGGACTCCTCTCGCCTCGATCGGGTCCCACCGCCTTCCCCTCTCCTCCCGGAGCACCCCGGGATGGGCCCGGCCCGGTCGCGACCACGCTCGAAGCGGACGCTCAGCGCACGGTCAGCCCGGCGCTCACTTCCATCATCCATCACTGCGCCGTGCTGAGCAGGCGCACCGCCTCCAGCGCCAGGGCGAGCTCGACGATGTCACGGGGGCGGGACACGGAGCGCCCGGTCAGCTGCTCGACGCGCCGGATGCGGTTGAAGACCGTGTTGCGGTGGCAGTACAGCTGCCCGGCGGCGCGCGCGGCCGAGCCCTCGCATCGCAGCCAGGCCGAGAGGGTGGCCAGCAGCACGTCGCGATCGGCCGGGTCCAGGGCGAGCAGCGTTCCGAGGACCTCGGAGGTCAGGTGGCCCGCCAGCTCGGGCTCGCAGACCACCAGCGCCGAGGGCAGCCGCCGGTCCAGCCGGGCGATCTCCGGCCCGCAGCCCGAGCACGTGCGCATGGCGATCTCGGCGAGCTTCCTGGCGGTGCCCAGCTCGTCGAGCCCCCCGACGACCGGGCTGACCCCCGCCGGGCCGTACACGAGCGGGGTCATCCCCTCGACCAGCTCCTCCAGCGTGCCTTCCCCGAGGGCGACGACGGCCACCTCGTGCTGGGTGCGCATCCGCCACAGCAGCCGCATCGGCCCGAGCGTCGCCGGATGGGCGTCCGCCCCGTGCCGCCCGCCCTCCGTGGCGGGGGCTCCGTGCCCGTCCCTGCCGGGCCTTCCGGGAGCGTGGCAGGCCCGGCCGGTGCGGTGGCCGTAGTGGTCGTGGCGCAGGGGGAGCCTGATTGTGACCACCGCATAACGACCGCGCTCCGGCAGGTCGAGCGCCGCGGCGGCCGACCGGGCCACGGCCGCGTCGCCGGTGCCCTCCAGGAGGTCGTCCAGCAGCGCGTTCACCCGCTCGTTGCTGCGCCCGAGCAGCTCCTTCTCCCGCCGCCTGTAGGTGTCGGCGGCCATCATGGCCTGCCTGTCGATCGCGTGCCAGACATGCGTCGCGGTCCGGACCAGGGCGCCGAGCAGTTCGGGGTGTTCCCGCTCGATCAGCTCCACGAAGCCGGCCCAGGTCACCTGCGCGGACAGCCGGTACATGCGCATCAGTGAGTCCATGGGCAGGCCCTGGTCGGCGCGGCGGCCCGCCATCTTCCTGGCGAACGTGAGGTCGCGGCGCTCCTCGGGCCTCTGCAGGATCGCCTCGATGCCGATCCTCAGGCCCTCCTCGGTGCTCCGCCAGTGATCTTCGAGGGTGACGAGCTTGCGGTACGCCTCGTCGCCCTCGCGCACCCGGGTCACCAGCTCGTCGGTCAGCTCGGGCAGGCGTTCGAGCAGCCGGGCGGCGGCGATGCGCAACACGTGCCGTACCTTCTCGTCGACGTGCTCGTTTCGCTTGGCGGCCATCCTTCAGAGACTGCCACCCGCTCCCATACGGAACAAGGTTCGGTTTCGTTTCGTGACTCGCCGTTGTGCGGGCGCACAACGGCCTTCCCGCGGTGGTGGGCACCGGTCCCGACTTCACCGCCGCATCTGGACGACGGTGCGCATGCGGCGTTTACGTGTGCCTGCACCGACTGTCAGGAGGAACGACATGGACGCCACGGCGCCCCCGCCCGGTGACGCGGGGCTGGCGGTCAGCGAACTGGTGGTGAGCTACGGCCCGGTGCGCGCGCTGCGCGGGGTGTCCCTCCGGGTGCCTTCCGGATCGATCGTCGCCGTCCTCGGCGCGAACGGCGCGGGGAAGACGACGCTGCTGCGGGCGATCTCGGGGACGCTGCGCTTCCACCGGGGAGCCGTGGGCGGCGGGGCGGTCACCTGGGCGGGGACGCGTTTGTCCGGGGTGTCCGCGCCGGGCGTCGTGGCGCGGGGCGTGACGCAGGTCCCCGAGGGGCGGCGCGTGTTCGCGCGGATGACCGTGGAGGAGAACCTCCGCGCCGGCGCGCTCGGCGCCCGTGGCGGCAAGGAGGCCGCGCGGGCACGGGAAGAGGTCCTGAGCCTGTTCCCCGTCCTCGCCGAGCGCGCCCGTCAAAGGGCCGGCCTGCTCTCCGGGGGCGAGCAGCAGATGCTGGCGATCGGCAGGGCCCTGATGGCGCGTCCCGCCCTGCTGCTCCTGGACGAGCCCACCCTCGGCCTCGCCCCTCTGGTCTCCGCCCGCATCGCCGAGACCGTCAAGGAGATCAACGCCCGTGGCACCTCGGTCCTGCTCATCGAGCAGAACGTGGCCCTGGCCCTGTCGCTGGCCTCGCACGCGTACGTCCTGTCGGTCGGCGAGGTGGTGCTCGACGGCCCGACGGCCGAACTGGCGGCGGGGGACGAGGTGAGGCGCCGGTACCTCGGCGTCACCGGCCCGCCGGGCGAGGACCCCGCGCGACCGGCCGGCGAGCCGGGGCGCCGGACGCTGACGAGGTGGTCCCCATGACCACGTCATACCAACCGGACGGTATGCCCCTTCTCGACGTCAGGGACGTCACCGTGCGCTTCGCCGGGCTGACGGCCCTTTCCGGCGTGAGCCTCGCCGTCGCGCCGGGCACCGTACACGCGGTCATCGGGCCGAACGGCGCCGGCAAGTCGACCTTCTTCAACGTGCTGTCCGGGGTGTACCGGGCGACGTCCGGCAGCGTCCGCTTCGGCGACGCCGAGCTGACGGCGCTGCCGCCCCACCGGGTCGCCGCGCTGGGGGTGGCCCGGACGTTCCAGAACATCGCTCTCTCCCGCCACCTGCCGGTGCTCGACAACCTCATGCTCGGACGCCACCGGCTGACCAGGGCCGGTTTCCTCTCCTCCGGCCTGCGCCTGCCGCCGGCCCGCCGGGAGTGGGCGCGGCACCGGGCCCGCGCGGCCGAGATCGCCGCCTTCGTGGGCCTCGGCGACCACGTCGGCACGCCCGTGGGGCTCCTGCCGTACGGCGTGCAGAAACGGGTGGAGCTGGCCCGCGCCCTGTGCATGGAGCCCCGGCTGCTGCTGCTCGACGAGCCCGTGGCGGGGATGAACGGCGGCGAGCGGCTGGACATGGCCGAGCTGATCGTCGCGGTCAGGCAGAGCCTCGGCATCTCGATCCTGCTCGTCGAGCACGACATGGGCATGGTCATGCGCCTCGCCGACCGGGTCACCGTCCTCGACTTCGGGCGCCGCATCGCCGACGGCACACCCGAAGAGGTGCAGGACGATCCCCAGGTCATCCGCGCCTACCTCGGCACGAGCTCCCAGGAGGACATGTGATCACGTTCCTGGAGCTCCTCGTCAACGGGATCTCCATCGGGGCGGTCTACGCGCTGATCGCCCTCGGCTTCGTCGTCATCTTCAAGGCCACCGAGGTGGTCAACTTCGCGCACGCGTCGCTGCTGCTGGCCGGGGGGTACCTCGTCGCCCGCCTCCAGCCGGTGACCGGCTTCTGGGCCGCGCTGCTGGCCGGCGTCGCCTCGGCGGCGGTCATCGGGGCACTGGTGGAGTTCCTCGTCATCCGGCGGGCCGGTGTGACCTCGCACAGCGTGCTGGCGATCGTCACCATCGGCCTCGACATCGTGCTCACCACCGAGCTGACCCGGCAGATCGGCACCGAGATCCTCGCGCTCGGCGACCCCTGGGGCGACTCGGTGGTCCACCTCGGGCCGGTGACGGTCGCCGAGACCCGGATCGTGGCACTGGTCACGGCCGCGGCGCTGATCGCGCTGTTCCTGCTCGCGTTCACGTACACGGGCTGGGGCATCGCGATGCGGGCCACCGCCGAGGACGCGGAGACGGCCTCGCTGATGGGCATCCGGCTCGGCCGCGTCTCCCTGAGCGCGTGGGCGGTGGCGGGGGCGCTGGCGGCGGTCGCCGCGGTGTTCCTCTGCGTGTTCCCGACGCCGGGGCTGGACCGGGGCACCTCCTTCGCGGCGATCAAGGCCTTCCCCGCGGCGATCCTCGGCGGGCTCGACTCCACGACCGGCGCCCTGGCCGGCGGACTGATCGTCGGGGTCACCGAGGCGCTCATGACCGGCTACCAGAACCAGCTCGCCTTCCTCGGGCGGGGCATCGGGGACGTCGCGCCGTTCCTGGTCATGGTCGTCATCCTGCTGCTGCGCCCGGCCGGACTGTTCGGAACCAGGGAGACCGCCCGTGTCTGACCTTCGCAGGAGGCCCGCCGCACGGTTCCGGCTCGCCAGGGTGCCGATCTTGGTGGCGGGGGCGGTGGTGGCGACGGCCGTACCCTTCTACCTGGAGGGGTTCTGGCTGCAGACCGGGTTGTTCGCGATGTCGGCGGCCGTCGGCGCCATCGGGATCAACCTGCTGACCGGCTCCACCGGGCAGCTGTCCATGGGCCACGCCTTCTTCCTGGCGGTCGGCGCCTACGCCTACGTGTACTTCGCCGCCGTCCCCGAGGAGGGAGCGCGGCACGCGCTCGGCGGCCTCGGCCTGCCCACCCCGCTCGCGGCGGTGCTGGCCGTGCTGACGGCGGGGCTCGCGGGCGGCCTGTTCAGCCCCATCGCGGGCCGCCTCAAGGGCGCCTACCTCGGCATCGCCACCCTCGCGCTGATCTTCCTCGGGCAGCACCTGCTGTTCAACGCCGAGTCCGTCACCGGCGGCTACAACGGCCGGGCCGTACCGCCGCTGGAGCTGTTCGGGCTGGTCTTCGCCGACTCCCCCACGCTGGTCATCCTCGACGTGCCGTTCGGTTCCCTGGAGCGCCTGTGGTTCCTCGGGCTGCTCGCGGTGCTGGGCTCCGCCGCGTTCGCGCGCGGCGTGCTGCGCGGCCGTCCGGGGCCGGCCATGAACACCATCCGCGACCACGAGATCGCCGCGGGCGTCATGGGCGTCCCCGTCGCCCGCTTCCGGGCCGGGGTCTTCGTCCTGTCCTCGATGTACGGGGGGCTCGCCGGGGTGATGCTCGCCCTGGTCTTCCAGCGGACCGTGCCGGACCACTTCGGCATGCTGCTGTCGCTGGACTACCTCGCCATGATCGTCATCGGCGGGCTGGGGTCGGTCGGGGGCGCGGTCATCGGGGCGGTCTTCGTCTCGGTGCTGCCCCAGCTCCTCACCCGCTACAGCGACGCTCTGCCGCTGATCGCCGAGCCCGGCTCCGGCGGGGTGTCCCCCGCCGAGGCGGCCCGCATCCTGTACGGCGCGGCCGTGGTCACGGTGGTGCTCTTCCTGCCCGGCGGCCTGGCCGGGCTCCTCGGCAGGCTGCGCGCGACGATCACCGGCCGGACGTCACCCGCCCGCGCCCCGGAGATCCGGCTCTCCTCCTCACCTTCTCCGTCCCCCTCTCCCGACAC
>NZ_JBEZFH010000189.1:0-15124 GCF_040649355.1 Sphaerisporangium sp. NPDC049002
CTCGACGCCGCCCGCCTGCGCGACCCAGTTGGTGAACTCGGCGCCGTGCAGCCGGACGAACTTGCCGTCGTGGCGAGGCCGTTCATAGGACGCAGTTCGGGCACCCAGTGGGGGTTCGGCAGGAACCGGCAGTCGACCACCAGATCGGCGTCCACCGGCAGGCCGTACTTGAACCCGAAGGACACGACGTTGACCCGCAGGCCGGGACGGTCTTCGCCGCCGAAGAACGAGACGATCTTGCCGCGCAGCTCGTGCACGTTGTGCGACGAGGTGTCGATGACCAGGTCGGCGTTGGCCCGGACCTCCCGCAGGATGCCGCGCTCCCTGGCGATGCCGTCGACCAGCCGCCCCTCGCCCTGGAGCGGGTGCGGGCGCCGGACGTTCTCGAAACGGCGGACGAGCTCCTCGTCGCTGGCTTCGAGGAAGACGACGCGCACCGCGACGCCGCGCGCCTCCAGCTCCTCGATGGCGGTGTTGAGGTCGGTGGTGAAGGCCAGGCTGCGCACGTCGACGACGGCGGCCACCTTGTCGGTGTCGAGCTTGACCTTCCCGGCCTCCTCGGCCATGGCGAACAGCATGCCCGGCGGCAGGTTGTCGATGACGAACCAGCCCAGATCCTCCAGGGCCTTGGCCGCCGTGCTCCGCCCGGCCCCGGACATGCCGGTGACGATGACGAACGCTGTCTCGCTCACCGCCCCCTTGCGGTCTCGCGGCGCGCCGGAGCGCGGCCGTGAGGTTTCGTGGTCATTGTCGTTTCCGCTGGTGTTCTCAGTCACGTTCCCTCCCCCTTCAGCGCCGCAACGATCGCCTCGGCCGTCGAAAGCCCGATGCCAGGAACCTCGCGGATCTCGTCTACGGAGGCCCCCTGCAACCGTTTGACGGATCCGAAGCGCTTCAGCAAAGCCTGCTTGCGTGCCGACCCGAGCCCGCGAATCTCGTCCAGAGCGCTCTCTTTGACAGACTTTGCGCGTTTTGATCGATGGTAGGTGATGGCGAATCGATGAGCCTCATCGCGCACCCTCTGTAGAAGATAGAGCCCTTCGCTGCTCCGGGGCAGGATGACAGGCTGGTCGTCGCCGGGTAGCCAGACCTCTTCGAGCCGCTTGGCCAGCCCGCTCACCGAGACCTCGTCGACCCCGAGCTCGTCGAGCGCCCGCTGCGCCGCCGCCACCTGAGCGGGGCCGCCGTCGACCACGACGAGATTGGGCGGATAGGCGAACCTGCGCGGCTTGCCCGTCTCAGGGTCGATGGGCTCGGGATCGAGCTCGCCGCTCGCCGCCCGCTCCTCCAGGTGACGCTTGAACCGCCGGGAGATCACCTCGTAGATCGAGGCGACGTCGCCCTGACCGGCCGTGCCCCGGATCGCGAACCTGCGGTACTCGCTCTTGCGGGCGAGGCCGTCCTCGAACACCACCATCGAGGCCACGACGTCGTCCCCCATCAGGTGGGACACGTCGTAGCACTCGATGCGCAGCGGGGCCTGGTCGAGGTCGAGGGCGTCGGCGATCTCCTGAAGCGCCCGGCTGCGGGTGGTGAGATCGCTCGCCCTGCGCAGCTTGTGCTGGGCCAGCGACTCCTTGGCGTTGCGCTCGACGGTCTCCATCAGGGTCTTCTTGTCGCCACGCTGGGGCACCCGCACCTCGACCCTCGCGCCGCGCTGCTCGGTGAGCAGCTCGGCGACCGCGTCGACCTCGGGCGGGAGGGCCGCCACCAGGACCTCGCGGGGCACCGCCTCGGGAGACGCCTCGCCGTACATCTGCAGCAGGAAGTGCTCCACCAGCTCGCCAGGGGAGGACTCCTCCACCTTGTCCACGACCCAGCCGCGCTGGCCGCGGATGCGCCCTCCGCGCACGTAGAAGACCTGGACGGCCGCCTCCAGCGGATCTTCGGCGAGCGCGACCACGTCGCAGTCGGTGCCCTCTCCGAGCACCACGGCCTGCTTTTCGAGGGCACGCTGGAGCGCCTGGATGTCGTCGCGGAGTCGCGCGGCCCTTTCGAACTCCTCGGCGGAGGCGGCCTCGCGCATCTCGCGCTCCAGCCGCTTGATGAACCGGCTGGTGTTGCCCGCCATGAAGTCGCAGAAATCCTCGGCGAGCCGGCGGTGCTCCTCCTCGGTCACCCTGCCGACGCACGGGGCGGAGCACTTGTCGATATAGCCCAGCAGGCACGGCCGCCCGATCTGCCCGGCTCGCTTGAACACCCCCGCCGAGCAGGTGCGCACGGGGAACACGCGGAGCAGCAGGTCGACGGTCTCGCGGATCGCCCACGCGTGGGAGTACGGCCCGAAGTAACGCGTGCCCTTGCGCTTGGCGCCGCGCAGAACCTGCACCCGGGGGAAGTCGTCGCCCATCGTGACGGCGAGGAAGGGATAGGACTTGTCGTCCCGGTATTTGACATTGAACCGGGGATCGAACTCCTTGATCCAGGAGTATTCGAGCTGGAGGGCCTCGACCTCGGTGCCGACGACGGTCCAGTCGACGCCCTCGGCCGCGGTGAGCATCGTCTGGGTGCGCGGATGCAGACCGGCGAAGTCGGCGAAGTAGGAGTTGAGGCGCTGCCGCAGGCTCTTGGCCTTGCCGACATAGATGACCCGGCCATGGGCGTCCCTGAAGCGGTAGACGCCCGGGGACTCGGGGATCGACCCCGGCTCGGGGCGAAAACTCAAGGGGGTGTTCGCGGGTCTTGCCACACTGAAAGCCTATCCGGACCTGCCGACAGAATAAGGCGATCCAGCGCCACATAGGGGCCTGACAGAGGTGGTGGAGATCCCTGCTCGGACCCTTGACACGACCGGTTCCCGCACACCTGTGGTGAGCGGATGCCGAGCGAGCCGTCACCGTCTGCAGGCCAGCGTTTCCGGGCCGGAGGCGGCCACCGGGACGAACCCAGGCACCTCGGGCGGCCGGCGGCCGAGCAGGCACCGTACGCCGTACCGGTCGGCGAGGGCCAGCCGCTCCTCGCGCGGGGTCCCGCCCGCGAACATGCGCCGCTGCGCCCGGCGACGCTCCGCCTCGTCGGCGAGGAACGGATAGGGGTAGGGCGGGGCGACCGCCCGCACGCCCCATCCCACGAGCATGCGCGTGGCCGCGGCGTGCCTGGCCATCACGACGTCGCCCTCGCGCACGTACGGCCGGGCGAACTCGGCGCCGTGGTCGGCCCTCCCGCCCGGCCAGTGCTCGATCACCGTGGCAGGGACCAGGGTCGCGGGAACCCGCGGGGGCAGGGCGCGGGCGATCCCCGGCGCCGCGCCGCACAGGCCGGCCACGCAGGCCGTGGCCGTCACGGCGCCGTACGGCCTCCAGCCCGCCGCCCGGTCCCCCAGGCAGCGGGCGAGGGCCAGATGGGACATCAGCGCGACGACCGGGATGAGCCTGGTGAACTCGTACCGCCCGAGGAGCACCGCGACGATCACCACCGCCGTCCCTGCCGCGAATCCCACGGCCAGCTCGCGCCCGAGTGGCAGCCGCACGCCGTGCCACAGGGCCGGTATCCCCACCAGGACCAGCCAGTACTTCCCGAAGGCGTCCGCGACGAGCGTCGAGTGGATGTGCGAGAAGCCCGATCCCGCCCGCGCCAGCGACGACATCCCGGCGTACGGCCAGAGCGCCGCGAGGGCGAGGGCGCCGATGCCCGCGCACGCGAGCGCGAACAGCCGCCTCCTGGTCCAGGCGCCGGGCCGGGCGAGCAGGAAGGCGGTGGCCACGAAGGCCGTCTCGGCGGCGGTGAAGGGATGCACCAGCAGGATCAGCGCCGCGAGCACGACCAGGCGGGCCAGGTCGGCCAGGCGGCCCTCCTCGCGGAAGCGCAGCAGCACCGCCAGGCACGCCAACATGAGCGCCAGGGCTACTGTGGACGGATAGGCCTGGGTGAACGACAGCGAGGCCATCGGCGCGAACCCGCTCCACGCGAAGGGCCGTGTCCCCCAGAGCAACAGGACGAAGACCACGGCCAGCACGGCCGTCGCCGTACGGTCGCCGAGGCGGCGGCAGAACGCGCGCATCCCCCACAGCAGCAGCCCGATGTTCGCCACGCCCGCCCACGAAAGGACGGCTTCGGGCCCCACGCCGGTCGTCCGTGAGACGAGGGCGAGCAGCAACGTGTACGGCGTGAAGTACGGGCTCCGCACGTGCCCGCCGACCAGCGGGTCCTCGGGCGCCAGGGGATGCTGGGCCAGGGCCCGGACTGTGGCCACGTGGAGATGCCAGTCACCCGTCCAGGCATGCCGGGCGGCGACGAACGCCGACCAGGCCGACACGATCACCGAAAGCAGCAGGTATCCCCCGCCGCGCACCCGCATGGCTCCTCCCACAGCGAATGCGATCACATCCGCCCGGGAACCCCCGCCCGCCATAGGTCAGCGTCCCGCAAAACCTCACACGCCACCCCCGAGCCCCCGAAGAGCACCGCCCCGCGACCGGCGGCGCCGGGTCTCGCAGTACGAACGGGCGGGGGTGAAGGGCCGGTGCCCTTCACCCCCGCCCGTTCGCGAGCGCGTTCCGAGAGGCGACCTCAGGCAAGGCTGATGGAACCGCCCTCGACCTTGATCTGCTTCTCGGCCAGGGGCTCGCTCGCCGGCCCGTTGACGACCGAACCGTCGGCGATGTTGAACTTGCTGCCGTGACACGGGCAGTTGATGGTGCCGTCGGAGACGGACCCGACCGGACATCCCTGGTGGGTGCAGATGGCGCTGAACGCCTTGAACTCACCGTCGTTGGGCTGCGTGACGACGATCTTCTCCTTCTTGAAGATCTTGCCGCCCCCCTTGGGGATGTCGCTCGCCTTCGCCAGACCGCTGGAGCCCCCGGCCGCGTCGCCCGCGGCTTCACCGGCGGAGGACGCCGGAGCGGGATCCGCGGCGGAATCGCCGCTGCCGACCGAGGTCGATGAGTCATACCCGCCGCAGGCGGTCAGCACCACGGCCAGGCCCGCACCACTCGCGCCCAGCATCACCGCACGCCGTGTCGTATCCGTGTCCGTCATATTCGCCTTCCTAGAGGTCTGTTATCTCAGCTACGGCTCGCGCCCCGACATGGTTCAGCTTGCGCGACAAGTAACCCAAGGAAGTATGGACAATTACGCATAACGCGCAGGTCAAACGAAGCCGATCTCCACCCCACGGCCAGGCCGCCGTGCGGCGTGGGGTGGGGTGGGCGAGCGGAAGGGGGTCAGCCTCCGAGGATCTTGCTGAGGAAGCGGCCGGTGTGGCTGTCCTCGATGCGGGCGACCTGCTCGGGGGTGCCGGTGGCGAGCACGAGCCCGCCACGGGAGCCGCCCTCGGGGCCCATGTCGATGACCCAGTCGGCGGTCTTGATGACGTCGAGGTTGTGCTCGATCACGATGACCGTGTTGCCGCTGTCGACCAGGCGGCCGAGCACGCCGAGCAGTTTGCGGATGTCCTCGAAGTGGAGACCGGTGGTGGGCTCGTCGAGCACGTAGACGGTGCGGCCCGTGGACCGCCGCTGGAGCTCGGAGGCGAGCTTGACGCGCTGCGCCTCGCCGCCGGACAGGGTGGTCGCCGGCTGGCCCAGCCGGACGTACCCGAGGCCGACGTCGTTGAGGGTCTTCAGGTGCCGCTTGATCGCCGGGATGGCGTCGAAGAACGCAAGCGCCTCCTCGATCGACATGTCGAGGACCTCGGAGATCGTCTTGCCCTTGTAGTGGACCTCCAGGGTCTCCCGGTTGTAACGGGCGCCGTGGCATACCTCGCACGGGACGTAGACGTCAGGCAGGAAGTTCATCTCGATCTTGATGGTGCCGTCGCCGGAGCACGCCTCGCAGCGCCCGCCCTTGACGTTGAAGCTGAACCGGCCCGGAAGATAGCCGCGGATCTTGGCCTCGGTCGTCTGCGCGAACAGCTTGCGCACATGGTCGAACACCCCGGTGTAGGTCGCGGGGTTGGACCTCGGCGTGCGGCCGATAGGGCTCTGGTCGACGTGGACCACCTTGTCGACCTGGTCGGTGCCGGTGACCCGGGAGTGCCTGCCCGGCACGGTCTTCGCGCCGTTGAGCTCCTTGGCCAGGGCGTTGTACAGGATGTCGTTGACCAGTGTGGACTTGCCCGAGCCCGACACACCGGTCACCGCGGTGAACACGCCCAGCGGGAACTCGACGTCGACGCCCTTGAGGTTGTGCTCACGGGCGCCCTTGACCACCAGCTTGCGCTTGGAGTCGCGCTTTCGCCGGGCGGCGGGCAGGTCGATGCTCCTGCGCCCGGAGATGTAGGCGCCGGTCAGGGAGTCCTCGCTGGCCAGCAGGTCTTCCACGGTGCCGGACACCACGACCTGGCCCCCGTGCTCGCCCGCGCCGGGACCGATGTCGACCACCCAGTCGGCGGCGGCGATCGTGTCCTCGTCGTGCTCGACGACGATCAGCGTGTTGCCCATGTCGCGCAGGCGGATCAGCGTGTCGAGCAACCGCTGGTTGTCGCGCTGGTGCAGGCCGATCGACGGCTCGTCGAGGACGTACAGCACGCCCACCAGACCCGACCCGATCTGGGTCGCCAGACGGATGCGCTGGGCCTCTCCACCGGCGAGCGTGCCCGCCGCGCGGTCGAGGGTGAGGTAGTCGAGTCCGACGTCGAGCAGGAAGCCCAGCCGGGCGTTGATCTCCTTGACGACCCGCTCGGCGATGTGGCTGTCACGCTCGGAGAGGGTGAGCCCCCCGAGGAACTTGGCGCACTCGCCGATCGACATGCCCGACACGTCGGCGATTGAGGACTCGCTGACCGTGACCGCGAGCGAGACGGGCTTGAGGCGGGCGCCCTTGCAGGTGGGGCAGGGGATCTCCCGCATGAAGCCCTCGAACCGCTCGCGCGTGGAGTCGCTCTCGGCCTCGGCGTGCCGGCGCTGCACCCACGGGATCACGCCCTCGAAGGTCGTGTAGTAGGAGCGCTGCCTGCCGTAGCGGTTGCTGTAGCGGACGTGGACCTGCTCGTCGTGGCCGCGCAGCAGCGCCTTCTGCGCCTGCTTGGGCAGCCGCTCCCAGGCCGTGTCGAGGTCGAACCCGATGGCGTGGCCGAGGGCCTCGACCAGCCGGATGAAGTAGTCGCTGGTGTGGCCGCCGGACCACGGGGAGATGGCGCCGTCGCCCAGGGACTTCTCGGGGTCGGGCACCACGAGGTCGGGGTCGACCTCCATGCGGGTGCCGAGGCCGGTGCAGTCGGGGCAGGCGCCGAAGGGCGAGTTGAACGAGAAGGAGCGCGGCTCCAGTTCCTCGAACGACAGGTCGTCGTAGGGGCAGTAGAGGTGCTCGGAGTAGAACCGCTCGCGACCAGGGTCGTCCTCGGGGAGGTCGACGAAGTCGAGCGTGATCGTGCCGCCCGACAGTTGCAGCGCGGTCTCCACCGAGTCGGTGAGGCGCCGGCGCGCGCCGTCCTTCACCGAGAGCCGGTCGACGATCACCTCGATGTCGTGCTTCTCGTACTTCTTCAGGGTCGGCGGCTCCTCCAGCCGGACGACCGTGCCGTCGACGCGGGCGCGCGCGAAGCCCTTGGTCTGCAGCTCGCGGAACAGCTCGGCGTACTCGCCCTTGCGCCCGCGGATCACCGGGGCGATGACCTGGAACCGGGTGCCCTCGGGGAGTTCGAGGACGCGGTCGACGATCTGCTGCGGGGTCTGCCGGGCGATGGGACGGCCACAGGCCGGGCAGTGGGGCTTGCCGATGCGCGCCCAAAGAAGGCGCAGGTAGTCGTAGACCTCGGTGATCGTGCCGACGGTGGAACGGGGGTTGCGGGAGGTCGACTTCTGGTCGATGGAGACGGCCGGCGACAGGCCCTCGATGAAGTCGACATCGGGCTTGTCCATCTGCCCGAGGAACTGCCTGGCGTACGACGAGAGCGACTCGACATAGCGTCTCTGGCCCTCGGCGAAGATGGTGTCGAAGGCCAGGCTGGACTTGCCCGAGCCGGAGAGCCCGGTGAAGACGATGAGAGCGTCTCGCGGCAGGTCAAGCGAGACGTCCTTGAGATTGTGTTCGCGGGCGCCACGAACGATCAAGCGGTCGGCCACAGCAGATCTCTCATGTTGGGTTGCGATCCACGGCAGCCGGAACTGGCCACCTCTGACTAGTCGCCGCCACTCTAACGACGGGGTCCGACAGTTTCTCCCGCTCCGGCTTCCGCTCCGGCGAGGGGCCGGGCGTGCCCCCGAGACCACCGGCGGCGTGCCGGTGGGCGAGGGCCGGCGCGGAGGTCATGGCCCCTCCTTGCTTGCGGGCTGGGCCCGCGGCCACGTGCTCACCCACGTCGCGCGTAACGCGGACGGCCACATCAACTTCCTGACCTGGGCCAGGACAGGTGTGTACACCCCACAGTACCCAACGCCCTGCGCCCGGGAGGCCGAGATCGCAGAAGGAGCCGGAGGCCGATCGCGGAGCAGCACGCGCCTGGCACGTGCTCGTACGCCGGATCCGGGTCGTCGAGATCCACCACGTCGACCTGGGCGCGGGCGGCGGGAAGACGGACGGCGCGGGCGGCGGGACGGAGGCGGGGCTTAGGCTGGCGGAGAAGCCGCCGGCGGCGCCGCCGTGGCTCACGATGCCCGCACCGCCCGGCCTCCCGGCGTCACCACCTGAGGAGTACCCATGACCTACACCGGCGACGTGACCGCTGACGGTCCCGCCGACGTGCGCGAGTTGCCCGAACTCACGATCAGCAAGATCGAGGTGGGCGACTTCGGCAACAACGCCTACCTGCTTCGATGCCGTGAGACCGGCGACGGCGTGCTGATCGACGCGGCCGCCGACGCCGGCAGGCTGCTCGACCTGATCGGCGACGGGCCCATCAGCAAGATCATCACGACCCACCAGCACCAGGACCACTGGATGGCCCTGGCGGAGGTGGCGAAGGCCTCCGGGGCCGAGACCGTCGCCCACCCGCTGGACGCGCCGGCCCTGCCGGTGCCGGTCACCCAGCCGGTCGAGCACGGCGACAAGGTCACCGTGGGAGTGGTCACGCTCGACGTGATCCACCTGCGCGGACACACCCCCGGTTCGATCGCCCTGCTCTACCAGGACTCCCACCTGTTCACCGGCGACTCGCTGTTCCCCGGTGGGGTCGGCAACACCCAGCGCGACCCCGCCCGGTTCGAGCAGCTGTACACCGACGTGGCTGAGCGGATCTTCGACCGGCTCCCCGACGAGACCTGGGTGTACCCCGGCCACGGCAAGGACACCACCCTCGGAGCAGAGCGCCCCTCCCTGCCCGAATGGCGCGCCCGCGGCTGGTAGCCGCGCGAGCCGGCAGACAGGCGAGGACGCGCGAACGGCCCGGCCCCCAAAGGGACCGGGCCGTTCGGCAGGCCATCGCCAGGGTCACCGGACGACGGACTCGGTCTCCCTGCGCTCCTTGCGCTGCTCGCGCTTGAACATCAGCACGCGCAGCGGGATCGCCGACACCAGCGCGATCTGCATGGAGGCGCCGATCTGGATGAGCAGGTCGCCGCCCGTCAGGTCGGCCGCCCAGATGGTGAGGCAGGCGACGTTGACCATGATCCAGGCCAGTACGACCGCCGCCAGGTTGCCCTTGGGCTTGGGGTACTCGATGCGGCTGACCATGAGCCAGGCCACCGCGAAGATCCCGACCACCGTGAAGTACGACGGCTCGAACAGCAGCACGATCGACACCACGGTCATGGCGCCCATGGGGATGGGCAGGCCCATGAAGTCGCCGCTCTTGGTCTTCACGCAGGCGAAGCGCGCCAGCCGTACGACGCCCGCGCCGAGGACGGACACGGCGGCGCAGAGCACCAGCCACAGCGGGAGCTTCTGGGAGAAGCCCGCCCAGGCCACCACCATGAAGGCGGGGGCGAAGCCGAAGCTGATCACGTCGGCGAGGTTGTCGAGCTCGGCGCCCATGGCCGAGGCCCTGAACTTCCTGGCCACCAGCCCGTCGAACAGGTCGCAGGTGGCGCCGATCAGCAGCAGCACCACGGCGGTGGCGAAGTACCGGGGGTCGGGATGGAACTCGCGCGACTGCTGGAGCTGGGCGATCGCCGACCACGCCAGAACGCACACGGCCAGGAAGCCGCACATCGCGTTGCCCAGGGAGAGCGAGTCGGCGGCCGACAGGCGGAACGCCTTCCCGACGGGCCCCCGAGGCTCCTCGTCCTCGTCCACGCCCTCCATGGACCAGCCTGCGTCAGCCGTGGTCAATGCGAGTCACTCCTGCCGTCGTCCGCTGCCCAACGGTCACCGCTGGGGCGATCCCTTCTGGAAGGTAGATGTCCACCCGCGAGCCGAAGCGGATGAGCCCGATCCGCTCGCCTCGTGAGACCTTGGCACCCGCGCCGAGGTAGGGCACGATGCGGCGCGCCACGGCTCCGGCGATCTGCACGAGCTCGATGTCGCCCAGTGCCGTGTCGAAGTGCCAGACGACCCG
The DNA here is from genome assembly GCF_040649355.1 of Sphaerisporangium sp. NPDC049002. Classification (NCBI taxonomy): domain Bacteria; kingdom Bacillati; phylum Actinomycetota; class Actinomycetes; order Streptosporangiales; family Streptosporangiaceae; genus Sphaerisporangium; species Sphaerisporangium sp. NPDC049002. Next base: position 10,376 of record NZ_JBEZFH010000189.1, read on the forward strand.
CTCGTTCTGGTCGCTGTCCTTGTTGAACGCGGGCTTGAACCCGCCTGCCACATGCCGCGCAGAGGTGACCGTGCCGTCGAGCGGGGCGCGGTTCACGTGGACGTTCAGCGGGCTCATGAAGATCGCGACGCGCGTACGCCCGTCCGGCTGGGGGTCGATGCTCTGGACCACCCCGTCGGCCGGGCTCAGCACCAGTCCGGTGCCGGGGGCGCGGTCGGGGTCGCGGAAGAACCACAGCATGGCGCCTGTGAGCGCGGTCAGCGGAGCCGCCGCGAGCACCCACGGGCGGGACCGCCGGGCCAGCGCCGCCGAGATGACGGCGGCGGCGACCGTGGGAGCCAGCCAGGGGGAAACGCCACGTGCCAGCCGTACGCGGCGGCGACTGTGGCTTGGCGAATCGTTGGACACGGGGAACCTTTTGTAATGTTTGCGGCCAGAGACCGGATTGTGACTTGTCGCCGAATGTTACCCATCTCGTCGCCGTTACATAGCGATACGAGACAAGCAAATCGCTTCAAGCACCAATTCACTACCCCTGGGACACCTTCGCCGGGGCGGTGGCTTCGCCGGCCTTCTTGTCACGCCTGGCCTTGATCAGGCTGGCCACGGTGGTGACCACCATCGTGACGCCGATGACCGAGAGGGAGACCCAGATCGGCACCTCCGGCGCCCAGGAGACGCCACTGGTGTGCAAGGCCTCCAGGATGAGCTTAACCCCGATGAAGCCCAAAATGAACGACAGACCGTAGCTGATGTAGACCAACCGCTGCAGCAGACCGCCAAGCAGGAAGTACAGCTGACGCAGCCCCATCAGGGCGAACGCGTTGGCGGTGAACACGATGAAGGCGTCCTTGGTGAGACCGAAGATGGCCGGGATCGAGTCGAGGGCGAACAGCAGGTCGGTGGTGCCGATGGCGATCATCACGATCAGCATGGGGGTCACCATTCGGCGCCCGCCCACCCGCGCGGTGATCTTGGAACCCACGAAGCCGTCGGTGGTCGGGAAGATCCGGCGGACCCACCGCAGCAGCAGGTTCTCCTTGAACTCCTCCTCGTCGTGCCCGCGCACCATGTTGATGCCGGTGTAGATGAGGAAGGCGCCGAACACGTAGAACAACCAGCCGAAACGCTCCAGCGCGGCGGCGCCGACGAGGATGAAGACACCACGCATCACCAGGGCCATCAGCACGCCGACGAGAAGGACCTTGTGCTGGTAGATCTTGGGAACCGCGAACCGGCCCATGATGATGTAGAAGACGAACAGGTTGTCGACACTCAAACTGTATTCAGTGAGATAACCGGCGAAGAACTCACCGGCCTTGTCCATGCCCTCGACGGCGAACAGCCCGATGCCGAACAGCACCGCCAGCCCGACGTAGAAGGCGACCCAGAATCCGGCCTGGCGCATCGAGAACTCACGGGGCTCACCCCTGTCGACAATCCACAGGTCCACGGCGAGAACCACCAGCAACCCGCCGATGACCGCCGCCCAAGCCCACACGGATACGTCCAAGACAAACCTCCGGCCCGCGTCAAAGTGCCGGAGGTCTCTCCCGCCCGCGCCAAGAGGCTCGGACCGGCAGCCCCGGGCACGCCGTAAGGGACGTACCGTGATGACGAGGCTGTCGCGAAGGGATACTCCCCCCCTCAGAGGAGGAGTATAGGCGAGCACATAAGCCTTACCTAATCAGCCTTTGAACGACACCGGGGTTTTGCCGGCCCGCGCGGCCGCCCAGCAGGTCACACGCCCTGGAGGCGCCCGCGCCCCGCCCTAGAAGCGCTGTCGAACCGGCGGCGAACCGCGCGATCACGGCCGTGACCAGGCCTGGGGCCGCCTTCAGCGCCCGGCGCCCGGGAGCGCTCCGTAGGCCTCGCGGACGGCGCGGAGCGCGGCCTCCTCGTCCGGCAGCGGGCGCGCCGCCGCGGCGGCGGCCAGGCGTCCGGCCAGGCCGGGGTCGGCGAGCAGCCTCGCGACCTCCCGCCTCAGGGCCTCCGCGTCCCCCGGCGGCACCAGCAGGGCGGCGTCGCCCACCATGCCGGGGATGCCCCCGACGGCCGTCGCGACGATCGGTGTGCCCGCCCGGAGCGCCTCCTGCACGCTCAGCGGCTGCCCCTCCCACCGGCTCGGCACGAGCAGGGCGCCGGCCGCCTGGAGCAGGTCGGCCACGTCGGCGCGATCGCCCAGCAGCCGGACGGGCAGCCCCTCCGCGTCGATGCGCGCCTGGAGCCCGCCACGCAGCGGCCCCTCCCCCGCGACCACGAACAGCGGGGCGGCCACGGCGTACGGGCCGCCGGCGGCGTCCAGCAGCGTCTCCAGGCCCTTCTGCTGGGCCAGCCGGGCGATCGTGAGCAAGATCGGACGGTCTCCCGCCTCCAACTCGCCACGGACCTCGGCGGCCGTCCTCCGGGGCGGACGCAGGGGTGGCGCCGGGACGACGGCGTCCGCGACGCTCCGCGCGCCACGGGCGCGCATCCGCTCCCCCAGATCAGGCGCGACGACCAACACCTGATCAGCTTTTTTCGCAACAATGCGCTCCAAAAGCCCATATATCGCGCCGATTACTCCTTTAGCGGTAAGGGCGTTGTGCAGGGTGACCACCAGGCCCGTACGGCGTCCCGCGAGGGCGAGCGCGGCCAGCGCTCCGGCACGCAACCCGTGGGCGTGGACGACGTCCGCCCCGGACGTCGCCCGCCTCAGCCGCCTCACCGCGCCGAGGTCACTCAGAGGGCGTGGCCGGTCGGAGATGGGCACCTCCAGGAAACGGGCGGCCCCGGAGAAGCCGAAAGCCTCATCCGTGCTCGCGGGACCCGCCACGACGACCTGGTTTCCCTCGCGGGCCAGCCCCCCGGCGAGCATCCGCACGTGCCGCCCCACCCCGCCCGCGCTGGTGCCGAGCACCAGGACCACGCGCCGCCCCGCCTCAGCCATCGCCATCGGTCCCTTCCCGCCGGTCGCCGGCTACCCGCCCCGTCTCCCCGGCCCCCGTGCCGCCCGTGCCCGTCCTCCGTGCCCGGGAGAGCACCGAGGCCAGATCGCGCCTGTCTATCACGAGCGCGACGGCCAGGGACACCGTCACGGCCGCGAGGCCGGCCAGCGCGGCCACGCCCACGTTGGCGACCGGTCCGTGGAAGCTCAGGCGCGAGGTGATCGAAAGGCCCGCGAGGAACCCCGCCCCGCCTCCCAGCAGGGCGGCGAGCGACGCGCGTACGACCCCCGCGAGCGCCTTGGAGCCCCGTGTGCGGGCGACCGCCGCCAGCAGCAGCGCGCCTCCCGCGGTCATGCCGGCCGCGCTGCCGAGGGCGAGGCCGCCGAGCTTCCAGGATGCGGGGAACGCCAGGACGAAGGCGGTCTGCGCCGCCATGACCACCAGCCAGCCGGTCACCATGCCGGCCGCGGCCGCCCTGCCCTTCCCTGCGGCGTACAGCACCCGGCTCAGGTGGGCGGTCAGCCCGTACCCGACCAGCCCGGGGGCGAAGAGCGCGATGGACCTCGCGAACTGGTCCGCGGAGACGTCGCTTGCCATGCCGTCGACGAACACCGCCGCCACCGGCGCGGCGACGGCCGCGAGCGCGCCCGCGGCGAGGCCCGAGACCAGCACCACGGCCCGGGTGGTCTGCGCGGAAAGGGCCGCGAAGCCGTCGCGGTCCCCCCGTTCGGCGCGCGCGGAGAGCGCGGGGAACACGCTCGTCGCGATGGGCACCGCGAGCACGGCGTAGGGCACCTGGTAGATCGCCCACGCGTAGCTGTAGCCCGCCAGCCCTCCGGCGCCGACCTCGCGGTTGGCGAGCCAGACCACCAGGGCCATGGCCGCCTGCTGGGCGACCAGGGCGCTCAGCCCCGCCAGGGCGAGGCGCCGCACCCGCACGGCGACGCCCTCGGGGAAGCGCAGGATGGGCCTCAGCCGGAGCCCGAGCCGGGAGGAGGGCCCGATGACGGCGGCCACCAGCGCGAGGACGCCCAGCGTCGTGCCCACCGACAGGGCGAGCTCCGCGGGGCGCGGCACGGCGGACAGCGGGGCCTTGACACCCTCGCTGAGCGGCACGAAGGCGAGGTAGGCGAAGATCACCACCAGGCTGGACACCAGCGGCGCCACGGCCGGGCCGGTGAACCTCCGATGCGCCTGGAGCACTCCGTAGAGCACCACCGCCAGGCCGTACAGCGGGATCTGCGGCGCGAAGACGACCAGCATCCGGGTGGCCACGGCCGTGAGGTCCCCGGTCGCGCACCCCTTCACCTCACCGGCGAACAGTTCGATCACCGGATGGGCGGCGAGCGCGACCACGACGCTGAGCGGCACGAGCAGCACTAGCACCCAGGTCAGCAGGGCCGAGGTGACCCACCCGACCTCGTCCCGGGCCCGGTCGGGCTCACCGGTGCCCGCCGGCGCGGGGCCCGCCTTCTCCCCGGCCCTCACGCGCACGGCGTCCGGGGCCAGGGAACGGGACGCCGCCCCGGCCAGCACGGGGACGACCATGCCGGCCAGCGCGCCGCCCACGACGACCTCGAAGACGATGTTCGGCACCTGGTTGGCCGTGAAGTAGGCCGTGGCCAGGCAGTTCGTGCCGACAGTGCGGGCGAGCACCAGTTGCTTGGCGAAACCGACGACCCGCGCCAGGATCGTGATGACACCGATCAGGACCGCCGCCGCGGCGACAAGCGCCGGACCTCGCAGAACGTCGTCTGGGGCGGCATCGCGGGGTGCATGCCCGTGCTGATCGGGTGGGCGGGCATCACCGGGCGGGTCGACT
>NZ_JBEZFH010000190.1:0-15089 GCF_040649355.1 Sphaerisporangium sp. NPDC049002
CCGGCCGCCGCTCTCGCAGGCGGCGCTGTCCCGGGCCGTCGTCCGGCCGGGCGGCCTCTGGTCCCAGCTGACCGTCGTCGACCGCACCGGGTCCAATCACTCATAAAGCGCACCATTGACCGGGGTGCGGCGAGATCGGGATGGACACCACGTCCCTGTGATCCGCCCTCACGGTCGCCGATCTCTGATGGAAGGCTCTCCGCGCGACAGAAGAGTCCGAGGAGCTGGCCTTTGTGGCCTGCGGCGATTTCGTAGCCGCAGGGAACGGCAGGCAAGCCGGCCGTGCGCCGGGCCCTGCCCCAAAGATCGCACCACCTCACGGCATTCGCCCATGAGAAAGCTGATGCCAAAGATGTTAGCGATAACAATGACTACGGGCTGGGCCTGCTCGCAGCCGCCCGAGGGGATAGAGCATGCGTAGGTGGAGACGACGGTTCACCGCAGCGGCCCTGACCGTGGCCGTGGTGGCGCTGGGCATGGTGCTGGGAGCCGGTGTCGCCGGCGCGGAGTCCAACGGCGGGGTGCGGGTCATGCCGCTGGGCGACTCGATCACCGAGGGGACCCAGGTCCCGGGCGGATACCGCATCGGACTGTGGCAGCGCCTGGCCGCCGGCCGCTACACGATCGACCTGGTCGGATCGCAGTACAACGGGCCCGGAAACCTCGGCGACCACGACCACGAGGGACATCCCGGGTGGCGCATCGACCAGATCGACGCCAACATCACCGGCTGGCTGCGCACCTACAACCCGCGCACCGTGCTCCTGCACATCGGCACGAACGACGTCCTGCAGAACTACAACCTCTCCACCGCACCCCAGCGGCTTTCCACCCTCATCGACCACATCACCGCCACCACCCCCGACGCGCACGTCTTCGTCGCCACGATCATCCCGCTGTCCAACACCGGCCAGGAATCCGCCGCCCGCACCTTCAACGCCGCCGTCCCCGGCATCGTGCAGACCAAGGTCAACAACGGCAAGCACGTCCACCTGGTCGACATGCACAGCAAACTGACCACCGCCGACCTCATCGACGGCATCCACCCCACCTCCGGCGGCTACGACAAAATGGCCGCCGCCTGGTACACCGCACTCCAATCCGTCCCCGGCAGCATCGACCAGCCCGGCACCCCCACCCCGGCACCCTCCTCCACCAGTGCGATCCGCGGGGTGGGCTCGGGCCGGTGCGTGGACGTCACCGGCGCCTCGCAGACCAACGGCACGCAGGTGCAGATCTGGGACTGCAATGGTCAGACCAACCAGCGGTGGACCCTGACCAGCGCGGGTGAGCTGCGCGTGTACGGCGGCAAGTGCCTGGACCTGACCGGCGCGGGCACCGCCGACGGCACGCAGGTGCAGATCTGGGACTGCAACGGTCAGACCAACCAGCAGTGGCGCTTCAACACCGACGGGAGTATCACCGCGGTCGGCGCGAACAAGTGCCTGGACGCGCCGAACTACTCCACCGCCAACGGCGTGAAACTGCAGATCTGGTCCTGCAGCGGCGCCGCGAACCAGCGCTGGACCCGCGTCTGACCCACGATCCCTCGCCGGGGCGGCGGCCGTAGCCGGCCGCCTCGGCGAGCGCCAGGCCTGGCGAGGCGGCTCTCGCCGTGTTTCTGTCGGCGGCGCTCGCGTTCCGGACGTGCGACCCCGCACCGACATCTCTGCCACGGACGCCACGGCGCCTGCGACAGGTACCGGGAGGTGCCCCCGCCGCCCGGCCACCCTCGCGACGGCGTCATCGCACATCTCGTACGACGAAAGGATCAAGCTCGATGCGTAGTCGTTGCTGCGAAAACTCGGGGGCACCAACCGGCTCGCCCTGGTCGACGCGGCGGCCCGTTTCCGCGCCGGTCGCGAGCCCCGCGGCGTGCTGCCCAAGCCGCTGTCGTCGTTCGTCGGCCGGACCAGGGAGATCCGCGACCTGCGCCGGCTCCTCGACGAGCACCGGATGGTGACACTGACCGGACCGCCCGGCTCCGGAAAGACCCGCCTGGCGCTGCACCTGGCACACTCGGTGACCACCCTCCCACCGGCCGTCCTGGTCGATCTCGCGCTGCTGTCTCCCGGAGATTCGGCGGAGCGGGTGCTCGCCGACGCGCTGGGCGTCGTCGGCGGAGAGCACCGGCTGCGCACACTGATCCGCGAGACCCTCGCCGAGGGGCGGCACTGGCTCGTGGTGGACAACTGCGAGCACGTGACCGACACCGTCGCGGATCTGCTGGCCGATCTGCTGACAACCACCGGCGACACGCACGTGCTGGCCACCAGCCATGGAGCGCTCCATCTGGCGGGGGAGGTCGTCTACGAGATCCCGCCGCTGCCGCTGCCCGCCGAAGTGGACGACCCGGCGGCCGTGCGGAGCGTCGGCTCCGCCTGGCTGTTCGCGGAACGCGCCGCCGCCTCGCCCGGGTTCGAGGTCACACCCGGCAACGCGCGGCAGGTCGCGACGATCTGTCATCGGCTGGACGGCCTGCCGCTGGCGGTCGAACTGGCCGCCGCCCGGATCCGGTTCTTCACCCCGGCCGAGCTGCTGGCCCGTCTGGACGACCGGTTCGCCCTGCTGACCGATGGAGCACACGGCGCGCCGAACAGGCACCGCACCCTGGAGGGCGCGCTGACCTGGAGCTACGAGCTGCTGAGCGAGGACGAACGGCTCCTGCTGGAACGTTGCTCGGTGTTCCCCGGCGAGTTCGACTATGACACGGCGACGCAGGTCCTCGCCTACCCGCCGCTGGACTCAAGCGACCTCCTGCGCGTCTTCTCGCGCCTGCTGGACCGGTCGCTGATCAGTTCCCGCCAGGACGAGTCCACCGAATACCGCCTGCTCGACAGCGTCCGTCATTTCGCCCATGCTCTTCCAGCGACTGGGCGACGATTGGCACCGCGCCCTGGCGCTGGCCGGCTTCGGGTTCGCCTCCGACGCCGAAGCCGCCTTCGCCCGGCTGTCCCACGCCGCCGAGCTGTTCGGCCGGCAGGGCGACCACGTCAAACGCGCGAAGTGCCTCAACCAGATGGCCCAACGGGCGATCGAGGAGCGGGTTCACCTCGACGACGTGCCCAGCTGGCTGGCCGAGGCCGCGCGACTGGCCAGGACCAGCGGCAACGACCACGAACGGCTGCACGCCGAGCAGTACCGGGCCATCTTCGACCAGCAGTTCGGAGACCACGCGATCGCGCGGACCCGGTTCAGCGCCCTGCTCCCCGAGTTCCGGCGGATCGGTGACCTGCGCTGCGCGGTCCGCTGCCTCCTCGGCCTGGGCCGCGCAGCGTCCTTCGGCGGCGAGCACGATCAGGCGCGGCGGCACTTCGCGGAAGGCACCCGGATCGCCGTCGGCCTCGATCTGCGCCTCACCGCGATCGGCCTGCGCCTGCTCGCCGGGGCCGAATGCGCCGCCGGTGACCTCCAGCGCGCCGCCGCCCTGCTCGGCGCCGCCGGACGACTCGACCCCGCGAACCGGCAGGACCTGGTCCCCGACCCCTCCCTCCCGGCGGCCCTGCGAGACCGGCTCGGCCCGGCGGGCTTCGACTCCGCGTTCGCCGCCGGGCACCGCACGCCCCCGGCCGGGGTGCCGGAGGCGGGAATGTGAGACGGACCGGACGGTCCGGGGGCGAGGGGACGTCGAGCCTCCTCGACCGAGTCACGGGCAGGGCCGCCCCCCGGCGTGGCCGGGGGGCGCGAGTTGCCTCAGGCGTGGCTGTGTCTCAGGGGCTCGTGCACCGGTAGCCGGACGGCGTCTGGGTGTCGCCGTTCGGACGGCTCGCCTGGAAGCCGAGGGTGGTGCTCTGGCCGGGGCCGAGCGCGCCGTTGTGCCCGGCGCTCTTCGCCGTGACGGTCTGCCCGCTGACGGTCAGCGTGGCGTTCCACGAGCCGGTGACGGTGTGGCCGCTCGGCAGGGTGAAGGTCACCGTCCAGCCGTTGATCGCCGAGGTGCCGGTGTTGGCGACCGTGACCGGCTGGATCACGTACCCGTTCCCCCACTGCGACTGGACGGTCGCCGTAACCGAGCATCCGCCTGTGCCCCCGCCGCCGGGCGGGGTGGTGACGGTCGCCGTGTTCGACACCGGCGAGAGGTTGCCCGCCGCGTCGCGGGCCCGGACCTGGTAGCGGTACGTGGTGTTCGCGGTGAGCCCGGTGTCGGCGAACGAGGTGGTGGCGGAGGTCCCCACCTGCGCGAAGGCGCCGCCGGACGCGCCCGGCGCGCGCAGGACGTCATAGCCGGTCACGCCCACGTTGTCGGTGGACGCGGTCCACGTCAGGGTGGTGCCGGTGGAGGTCGTCCCCGACGCGGCGAGGCCGGTCGGCGCGGTCGGCGGGCTGGTGTCGCCCCCGGTGGTGGCCGGGGGGACGCGGACGATGCGGTCGTCCTGCGCCACCGGGGTGCCGCGGCCGTCCCTGTTGCTGGTCGTCACCCAGAGCCAGCCGTCCGGCCCGACCGCGACCGTGCGGAGCCGCCCGTAGGCGGACGTGAACTCGGCCAGCGGGGTGCCGGGCGTACCGGCGCCGCTCAGCGGCACCGTCCAGAGCCGCTGGCCGCGCAGCGCGGCGACGAAGAGCGTGTTGCCGGCGAAGGCCAGCCCGCTGGGCGACGCCTCGGCGGTCGTCCACGTGACGATCGGGTTGCGGAAGGAGGGGTTGGAGCAGGTGCCCTCGCACGTCGGCCAGCCGTAGTTGGAGCCCGCGACGATCTGGTTGACCTCGTCCCAGGTGTTCTGCCCCAGCTCGGCGGCGTACATTCTGCCCTGGGGGTCCCAGGTCAGGCCCTGGACGTTGCGGTGGCCGTAGGTCCACACGCGCGAGCCCGCGATCGGGTTGTCCGCGGGCACACCCCCGGTGGGCGTCATACGCAGGATCTTCCCTGCGGGGCTGTTGACGTTCTGGGCGTTGGCGGAGTTGCCGGCGTCGCCGGTCGCCACGTAGAGCATGCCGTCCGGCCCGAAGGCGATGCGGCCGCCGTCGTGGAAGGTGTTGCTCGGGACCCCGGAGAAGAGCACCGTCTGTGTCTGAGGCGCGGTCAGTTGCAGCCTGACCAGGCGGTTGTCCCCGGCGGTGCTCGTGAAGTACGCGTACACCCAGCCGTCCTGGGCGTAGGTGGGTGACACGGCGATGCCGAGCAGGCCGCTCTCACCCGAGGCGCTCACCCCGCTGACGGTGGCGACCGCCGTGGGTGTCTGGCCCGGCCGCACCTGCAGGATGCGTCCGGTGTCGCGTTCGGACACCAGCGCGCTGCCGTCCGGCAGGAACGCCAGGCCCCAGGGCACCTGAAGGCCCGTGACGGAGACCTGCGCCCGGGAGAAGTCGAAGCCGCCCACCACCTGGGCGCGCGCCTCGGGAGCGGTGACGACGAGCGCGAGCAGAGCCAGAATCAGAGCAGGGACGACGCGGGCGCGCATGATGGACTCCTCGACCGGATCACTGTGCTGATATCGGCACCGTAGGCACGTGGGCCTCAGGACCTCAAACACCGCGACCGGTTCGCCCCGGCAATCTGGGAGGACGACGCCGCGCCCGTGAAACTTTCACCGAAAGGGCGAAAGTTGCGGCCCGGCAGTGGTTCGGGCATCCCCAAGATCGAAGGACTCGGCGCGCGTCAGCGGTTGACGGCGTCCGAGGTGCTCTCTTCGACCAGGAAGCCGCCGGACTGGTGGTGCCACAGACGGGCGTACGGCCCCTGGGCCTGGAGGAGTTCGCGGTGACTGCCCTGTTCCACGATGCGCCCCTGGTCGATCACGACCAGGCGGTCCATGCGGACGACGGTGCTCAGCCGGTGCGCGACCACGAGGGCGGTACGGTCGCGCATCAGGCCCCAGAGGGCTTCCTGCACGAGGATCTCGCTCTCCGAGTCCAGCGCGCTCGTGGCCTCGTCCAGAAGCAGGATCGGCGCGTCGAGCAGGATGGCGCGGGCGAGGGCGACGCGCTGACGCTGGCCGCCGGAGAGTTTGACGCCGCGCTCCCCGACCAGCGTGTCGAAGCCCTCCGGCAGCGCCTCGGCGAACTCCGTGACGTGCGCCGCCCGTGCGGCCTGGTGGACCTCGGCGTCGGTGGCCCCCGGCCGGGCGAAGGCGATGTTGTCGCGCAACGACCGGTGGAACAAGGCGGGCTCCTGGGGGACGTACGCGATCAGGCTGCGCAGGTCGGCTTGGTTGAGCCGGGTGATGTCCTGCCCGCCGATCAGGATCCGGCCGCCGTCGATGTCCATGAGGCGGAGCAGCAGCCGGGTGAGAGTGGTCTTGCCGCCGCCGGACCGGCCGACCAGGCCGATCTTGGTGCCGGTGGTGATGTCCAGGTCCAGGCCGTCGAACAGGAGCGGATTGCCGGCGTGCGCGAACGTCACCCGCTCGAAGCGGACGCCCGCGTCGGCCGGGCGCAGGGGTTGCGGGTCGTCCGGGTCGACCACGCCCGGCGGTGTGAGGAGAAGCTCGGTGAACTGGGCGGCCTCGGTGAGCACGCTCTCCAGGCGACGGTAGATCTGGTTGAACTCGAACATGAGGTTGATCGTGTTCGCGTAGTAGGTGAACGTCACCACGATGGCCTCGACGCCCAGGCCACCGCGCAGGGTGACGGCGAGGAGCAGGCCGACGGTGCTGGTGATGATCGACAGCGGTGAGACGACGGTGTCCACCCGGAGGTTGCCGTAGTCCCAGGAACGGAGCGTCAGCCTGCGCTGCTCGGCGAGCCGGGCTCGGTGCTCCAGGGCCTCGCGGTCCTCGGCGGCGAACGCGCGGACCGTGTCCATGTTGGCCAGCACGTCGGCGACGTGCCCGGACACCCGTACCTTGGCGGCCTCGCGCCGGTCCACCAGCCTCTGGCGACGGCGGATGAGCGGGGTGACGAGGAAGCCGGTGACGGCGATGAGGCCCACGAGGACGAAGACCAGGAGCGGGTGGTACCGCCACAGCACCACCGAGGCGAACGCCAGCGGCACCACCTTGGCGATGACCGAGAACGTGAGCGTGTCCACGAAACCCTCGAACCCGCTGGAGAAGCTCAGCACCCGTTTGGTCAGCGAGCCCGCGAAGTTGTCGTGGAAGAACGCGGCGTCCTTGACCAGCAGCTTCTCCATGCCCGTCACACCGAGCCGCTCGATGCCCCGTGCCTCGGTGCGGAACACGAAGTGCAGACCGACCCGCCACAGCGCCTCGCCCACGAGCAGCCACGCGCCGAAGCCGAGCACGTACGGCAGGAGCACGGCGAGGGTGCCGTCCCCGCCGTCGGACAGACGCCCCACGATGCCGCCGACCGCCAGTGGCGCCAGGTAGAACAGGCAGATGTTCCCCACCGCCGGCGAGATCAGCGCGGGCACGGCGATCCGCCACTGCCTCAGCAGTTCCCCGTTGTAATACCGAAGTGCCAGCAGAACGGCCGACCTCCGGGCGGACGGTTGGTCCGCAGGGGAGTCAGGTGATCCGAGCAATGCCATCCGCCCCTCCGAATACTCACGGCTATGGCCATGGTGACGTGGAGTGGGCGCGAGGGGCGAGCGATTTTCGAACGCCGGCCCCGGATCCCAGAGGAACAGTGATCCGAGTCCGGTCCGGCTTCGGGGTCAGAGTGTGCTGCTCCAGCCGCTGTTGACGGTCTGCCATTCTGTCGGCCTCCATGGCCGGCGTGGTCGTCGGCCTCCCAGGCGGTGCCGTAGTGGCCGTTGCCGTAGTTCTCTTTGCCGATCTCCCAGTACTTCACGCCGTACGCCTTGGTGACGTTGGCGTACTTGACCCAGTCGGCGGCCTCCTGCGGCGTGCCTGTGCCGTAGTTGGCGATGATGATCGGCTGCGCGCCGGATGCGCTTCGCCCTGAAGGCCCGCGGGAGCCGGTACCGGGGTCAGGGTGGCGGCGCAAAGGAGAAGCACGCCGCCCAGCCTGGAGGCGCGGAACCGGCTCGGTCTCATGACGTTCCTTTTCGAGAGGATCTGGACGGTCAGAGGTCCAGGCCGGAGCCGCCGAACCGGTCCCGCAGGAACCTGCCCTGGTCGCGCAGGGCCTGCTCGTCGCCCCGGTAGACCGACTCGGCCACCTCGCGCAGCCGGGCGTCCAGCAGGTCGAGCTGGGCCAGCAGTTCCTCGTGGGCGCTGCGCTCCCGCTCGCCGCGCCGCGTGAGCGCGTACGAGCGGGGCAGGTTCGCGTACGCCTCCAGGCTGGACGGCAGGTAGTCCCTGATCGTCTGCGAGACGATGTACAGATGGTCGGGTGAGGAGGTGAGCGCGTCCGCGCGCCTGAGGATGTCGCGCAGCACCTCGGCGAGCGCGCCGGTCCTCGCCACCACGTCGCCGGGGAACCGGCCCCCGCCGACCTTGGCCAGCAGGGTGTCCAGGTCGGCGTGCAGCCGCCGGGACTCCACCTCCGCGTGCGAGATCGTGAGCCTCACCCGGTCGGCCGGTGCCAGCAGCGCCCCGACGCCGTACAGCCCGGCCACCACGACGGGCCAGAACGTCCCGGCGACGCCCAGGAAGACCAGGACGACCCCGGCGAGCGCCAGGGCGCATCCGGCGATGTTCCTGGTCGAGCCGGCGTAGGCGAGGATCCGCGCGCCGGGACTACTGGTAGCCACGGATCTCCTTGAAGGCGGCGGCCAGCGACCCCTTCCGGGCGTCGAAGGTCGCTCCACCGGTGAGCTGGGCGATCCGCCGCATCTCGTCGGCGTCGCTGTCGCCGAAGAGCACGACGAAGGTCCGGAACTTCACGGGCAGCGACGCGTAGTAGCTGGCGAAGTCGTCGTACGAGCCGCCGTCCGTGTTCTCGCCGTCGGTCATCAGCACGATCGAGGTGAAATCCTCCGATGGCGACGACCTGGCCTCCTCGTAGGCGGCCCGCAGGCTGTCGAAGATCGCCGTGCCGCCGCCCGCGCGCAGCGCCTCGCCGTACGACCGGATCCGCTGGAGCATGGGTTCGGGGTTCCGGTCGGGCAGCGTGAAGGTCTGCGGCGTGCCTGGGGCCCCGCTGAACGGGATCATCGTGACCGTCTCGCGGTCGCGGAAGCGCGAGAACGACCCGCTGGCGGAGGTGTCGGCGCCGGACAGCGCGGTCAGCGCCTGCTTGAGGGCGTCGATCCGGTCGCCTTCCATCGAGCCGGAGGTGTCCAGCACGAACAGCGTCCGCGACGGCTCGCGCACCTGGTTGAGGTAGACGCCGATCAGCTCGTCGGCCGCGCTGCGCCGGTTGGGGAAGGGGAGCTCCACCAGCGGCGCGGACCCGAAACGCCGGTCCGGCCCGACCTCGGGGACGATCGGCCGGCGGTAGGTCGTGGTCATGAGCTCCCGCTGGATCTCCGGCCCGCGCAGCCAGGCGGCGAGCTTCCCGTACAGCTCCTTCTTGCCCGGGGTCGCGGAGCTCAGGAGCGTGAGCGGGTAGTCGGCCGTCACCACCCCGTCGCTCGGGTAGATCAGCGTGAGCGGCTCGGTGAGCCTGCCGGAGGCGTTGAGGCCGAGGAGCACGGACTCGTAGTTCACCAGTCCGTCCACCGAGCCCTGCTTGGCGTACGCGTCCGCGAGCCACCCGGAGGAGCCGGCGGTGAGCGTCTGCGCCGAGAAGAACTCCTTCAGCCTGGGCGTCGCCGCGTGGATCTGGGCCTTGTCCAGGGCCTCCCCGGCGTCCGACAGCGCCGCCGTCACGCCGACCAGCGCCGAGAATCCGGAGTTGGACGCCGCGGGGCTGGTCATGCCGAAGGTGAACTTGTGGGCGCGAGCGGCCGAGGCGATGTCGTTCCAGGTCACGGGCTTGCGGTCCCAGCCCAGCTCGCGCGCTTTGGACGCCTTCAGCCCGAGCAGCACGGGCGAGACCATGACCTTGGTCTGGGTCGAGAGCCGGGCGGTCGCCCCGTCGATCAGCGACAGGTAACGGTTGGAGGAGAACCACGTCGCGTCGTACGTCCCGTCCGCGCCGCCGCTCGCCACCTGGTCGGCCCCGTCGAGCGTTCCGGCATACGACAGGACGACCCGCACGCCGACGGCGTCCTTGGCCCGGCTGAGCAGCGGCTCCAGGTCCTTGATCTCGCTTCCCGCGAGGACGCGCAGCGCGTCAGGACCGTCCGCGGGGGTGCCGGGCGTGTCCGTACCGCCGCACGCGACCGCCGTCAGCAGGGTCAGCACGGCGATCGCCCGCCTGAGCGGGCGGGAACCCGCGCGTACGCCGGGCGACGGTTCGCTCATCGGGGGAGCGCCTGCTCGTCGCCGCGCTGGGAGCGCTCCAGGTACGTGCGCGCGTGGTCGAGCTCGATGGTCAGGTTGTCCACGGTGATCGCCATGTTCTCCACGGCCTTGGCCTTGAACGTGTCGATCATGTCCATGGTGGTGTAGATGTTGTCGAACGCCTGGCGCAGCGCGTCCATGTCGACGGTGGTGGACGCCGCCTGGGTCTGGATGCCGGCCGCCTGCGTGCGCAGCATCTCGCTGGTCGCCACGATCAGATCCGAGGTGGTGCTGTTCAGCGCCGTGATCTGGTCGAGCACGAGCTTCTGGTCGGCGAGGGCCTGGGCCACGGTCACGGCCGTGCGCAGCGCCGCGATCGTCGTCGTGGTCGCCCGGTCCACCCCCTTGATCAGCTCAAGGTTGTTCCTGCGGATCAGGTCCAGCGCCAGGTACCCCTGGGCGGACACCGCGAGCTGCGTGAGCAGGTCCTGGTGCTTCTGCCGGATGCCGAACAACGCGTCCGAGCGGAGGGCGGTGGCCTTCTCGGGGTCGGCCGCCTCGACCTGCGTGATCTTGTCTTCCACCGCGGAGTCGAGTGCGGCGGCGAGTAGGGCGTACTCCTGCAGGCGCTTCATCGACTCCCACAGGTTGGTCTTCTCGCCCTCGATGGTCGCGTTGTCCTTGAGCAGCTCGTCCTGCCCGGACTTGAGGGCACGGATGATGTCGTCGATGTGCCGCTGCGCCGACTGATACTTCGCGAAATAGTCGCGCAGCTTATCGCCGAACGGGATCAGTCCCAGCAGCTTCTTGGCCGGGTTGGACGCGTGCTTGGGGTCCAGGTCGACGATCGTGCGGCGCAGAGCGACCAACTGCCCCGCCACCGCCGCCTGCGCGTCCTTGCCCTCTCCCTTGGCGGACGCCAGCGCGGCCACCGGGCGCTTCAGCATGCGGTTCGCCACCTGGGAGGAGGCCCGGATCTCCGAGTCGCCCATGGAGGTGATGTCGCGCACCTTGCGGGTGAACTCCGGCGACCGGGGGTCCAGTCCGCCCAGCTCCTCGGCGAAGCCCCTGGCCTTCTCGTCCAGCTCGGACGCGCGTCCCTCCGGGACCGGCAGCATGGTGGCCGCCTTCTCCGTGGGCACCTTGGCCACGGGTTCGGGCGGGCTGAGCACGAGATCGCTCACGGTGGTCTCTCCTCGCAGGGGGGAAGGTGAGGTCAGGGGGTTGGGGAGGGGACCGAGCCGGACCGGTAGAGCAGGTCGATCGCGGCGATCATGCCCTCCAGCCGTTCGTAGTCGGGCGGCTCCACCACGTCGATCAGGCCGGCCGGGAGCCGCGCCCTGACCTTGGCCGCCAGGTCGTCGAACGCCTTGGCGGCGGCGGTGCGGAAGCCGTACAGGGCGGCGAGGCGCCCGAGCTCCGGGTCCTCCTGCAGGAGCCGGCCGACCTCGGTGCCCTGCGGGCTGAGCGGTACGAGCGTGTGCTTGCTGAGGACCGTGGGCGAGGGGTAGATGAGCCGCATGTCGGGGCGGATCGAGCCGTCCCCTGCGAACAGCCGCGAGGCGTACTGCGCCTCGTAGACCATGACCATGGGCGTCTTCCCCATCCCCAGGGACAGGTAGTCCTCGAACGGTGCCTCGGTGGAGGTCTCGGAGTACCCCTGGTCGAGGAAGAGCGGGGCGACGGCCTCCGCGACCCTGGAGGCCCGCGCGTCAGAGGTGACGACGTCGTCGCCGTTGGCCACATAGCCGGCGATCGACAGGTACATCGCCGCGGAGTTGGAGGTGCGCACGTCGGTGGTGGTGAGCAGCACGCGCTTGCGCGCCGGGTAGGCGGTGTTGCCCGGCAGCCTGTCCCACCGCGTGCCCTTGGCCGCCAGATCCAGATATTTCCGGATATCGAGCACCTGGTAGCCCTGGCCGGAATCGCGCACGACGCCCGCCTTGGTGAGCACGTCCACGATCGGCTTGAACGTGGCGATCGCCATGGGGGAGGAGAACGGCGCGAACGTGCGGGTGGCGCCCTGGTCACGCTTGATCTTCTCGGCCGCCGGAGCACTGGAGGGAAACGCGAAGCCGTACTTCTTCAGATCCACCGAGGCCGCGATCTGGCGCGAGCCGGCGGTGTCGACCTCCACCCGGAGGCCGTGCCGGGCGAAGACCGCCCGCACCCTCTGATCGTCGAAGAACGGCTTCTTCTCCGATCCGATCACCCCGCGGACCAGGGTGGGCTCCCGCGTCTCCGTGCCACCGCCGCGGTTCCCCAACACGATCGCCACCACCACGGCGGCACCGAGGAGCAGCGCCAGCCCGACGCCGATCCAACGCTTCATTTGATTCCTCGAAAGCTCGCCCCGTATCGCCATAAGTCGGCGCCCCCAACCGAATTATGGGAGTTATCACGACGAGGTGGGGCGAGGCTTGCGAGAAGTAGTGATAATTCCGCTTCCGTTCACCATTACGTCATAATTCGAATGCACAAAAAGACAATTATGTCTTACAAAAGTGGGCAAAAGGTGCAATGGCTGCCGTGGGTCCGGCCGGCACCGAGGCGGCCACCTGGCCGGTCAAGGTTCCACAACGGGGTGCGGCGCCACCAGGCGCCTTCCGCCGAGCGGCTCCCATGAGCCGGCGTGGTGGCCGCGCGGCCGGCCCTCGGCCGCTCCGCGTGACCCGACGAGGTCAGCCGATGCGGAGGGGGAGCGCGCGGGGGCCGCGTACCTGGCCGGCGGACCAGGTCACCTCCGCCGGGTCCGCCAGGGTGAAGTCCGGGATCCGCTCCAGCCAGACGTCGAGGGCGACCCGCAGCTCCATGCGCGCCAGGTGCGAGCCGACGCAGCGGTGGATGCCGAGGCCGAACGCGGCGTGCCGGTTGACCTGGCGGTCGATGACGACCTCGTCCGCCCGGTCGAACTGCTCCGGGTCACGGTTGGCCGCGGGGAACGAGAGCAGGATCCAGTCGTCGGCCCTCATGTCGACGCCGTTCCAGCGCATGTCCTCCTTGACCAGCCGCGCCATGGTGACGGGCGCGTAGGCCCGCAGGAACTCCTCCATCGTGGTCGGCAGCAGCTCGGGCTCGGCGACCAGGCGCTCGCGGTCGCCCGGGGTCTTGGCCAGATGCCACAGCGACGCGCCGATGGCGCTCCAGGTGGTGTCGATGCCGGCGATGAGCAGGAGCGCCATCGTGCCGGCCACGTGGGACGGGTCGAGCTTGTCGCCGTACAGCTCGGCGTTGATGAGGTACGTCGTCAGGTCCTCACGCGGGTTGTCGAGGTGGTCGCGGATCTGCGCGAGCAGGTAGTCGAACAACCGCCCCATGCGCGCGACGCGCTCGTCCGTCGGCAGGTTGACGCCTTCGAGCGCGTTCTCGATGAACTCACGGAACCGCGGGCCGTCCTCCGGCGGGAACCCGAGCATGTCCGCGATGACCCGCATCGGGATGTACTGGGCGTAGTCGCGGGCCGCGTCGACGACAGGCCGTCCCTCGAACTCGTCGATGAGGCTGTGGCACAAGGCCCTGGTCGCCGCCTCCCGCTTGGTGACCTCGCTCTTGGTGAACGCCGGCAGCAGCAGCTTGCGCGCGTCGTGGTGGAACGGCGGGTCGGAGGAGATCGGCGGCGTGCCGCCGACCGGCGCCAGCTCGCGGGGCGGCCGGAAGTTGCTCATGATGATCGACCGCGAGGAGAAGCGCTCGGTGTCGTAGGCGATCGCCGCGACGTCCTCGTAGCGCGTCGGGAGCCAGCCGCCGCCGAAGCGGTCGGTGTGCGCGATGGGGCACCGCTGCCGCAGGTCGTCCTGGATGGGATACGGATCTTCCGCCCATTCGGGTTCGAGGTGCGAGAAGCCGGTCGCCCAGTCGGAGACCGGGCCGGTGATGACCTCGTTGCGAGTGCCGACAGGAGCGTCCGGGCGGGTCTCCCGGAAGTCCCGGGTGAAGCGGTCGTCGACGGTCATCTCACGCGTCCTCGCTGAGGTCGATCGCTCGCTCCGGGCAGTTGGACACGGCCAGGCGTGCCGTGCGCTCGTCGCCCGGTGGCACGACGCCGTCACCGATGACCTGCCCGTAGCCCTCGCCGTCCTCTTTGAACAGGTCGGGGGCCAGGTCGTAGCAGCGGCCGTGTCCCTGGCAGCGCTCAGGACCGATTCGTACTTTCACTGCGGATGCTCCGCTCTGTGTGCGGTGATGTCGTCGGTGGGGCGAGGGCGCCCACGACACGGGTGAGCAACGCCGACCATTCCCCGTCGTCGACGGCGTGCAGGTTGGGCGTGATGAGCGCGCTGCCCATCGCCAGCAGCAGGCAGAAATGGGCCAGCGCGTCCGGCGACAGCGCGGGATCCAGCTCGCCACCGCCCTGGGCCACGCGTACCAGGTCGGCGATCCAGTCGGCCCGCTCGCCGACGTAGTCGCGCATCGGACGGGCGACGTCCTCGTCGCGACGGGCCGCGACCAGCGCCTCGACGATGAGGTAACCGGGAACGTCGCGACGGCGCGGTAGCCAGCGGCCGATCACGAGGAGCACATCGGTGATCGACCGGTCGGGGTCGGCGGCGAACAGGCCGGCCAGGAGCTGCCGCCCGTGCGCCCGCAGCGCGGACACGATCAGCTCGGCCTTCGAGCCGAAGTGCGCGTACAGCGCGCCGTTGCTCACTTGCGCGGCCGCGGCGATGTCGGCCACGCGGGTGCCGTCGTACCCGCGCTCGGCGAACACGTCGGCGGCCGCTCGTAACAACCGTTGACGCGTCTCGGCGGCGGTGACGCCAGCGATACGCCCCATAAGCGAATTAAATGACCGTTCATTTGTTTCGTCAAGCGCCTGCTCACCCGGCTGAGTGAGTCTGGACGCACCGAACCTGACGGTTGGGCGCGCATCTGTCACTCCTGCGCCGTCAACGATGCTCGACGCCTGGCCGACCCGCGTCAAGCCAAAGGTCGTGTGGTGCGGCGATCGGGAATCGCCGC
>NZ_JBEZFH010000191.1:0-15008 GCF_040649355.1 Sphaerisporangium sp. NPDC049002
CACTCCGCCGGCCGTACGGCATCGGGCTTTCCGGGCCCTGGGACCTTGATGATCTTGTGTGAGCCGTGGCGCATGGATGATTTGCGCCCGACTGTGCCAGTAGCGATGGGAGCGCTCCCAATAACTCCAATGGCCCTTATCGCGCTCAACGTCTGATTTCAAGCTCCTAACAGCCCCAGGAGTAACAGTTAGGTTTCAGCATATTGACGTCAGCATTGCCTATCGGGGACTCTTCGTGGGAGCGCTCCCAAACTTCGCTCGCGAGGAAGCCCTCGCGGGATCACGACTGAGGGATCCAGCACATCGCGGGGCCCGACTGTCGGGGCCGGCCCTCGATGCCACCTCCCAACGATCGGGCAACCACCTGAGAGGGGTCCGGAATGAAGAACAACATGCGCCGCGGCAGAATGCTCGCGGTCGCATCGGTGATGACCGCCGCGCTCGGTATCACCACCGCGTGCTCGTCCAGCGACACCGGCAGCACCGCCGGCAGCTCGTCATCGGCCGCACCCGCTGAGAAGATCACCCTCACGCTGCAGACCTTCGGCGGCGGCACCAACTTCGGCTACAAGGCCGCCGTTGAGAAGTGGAACACCGAGCACCCGAATGTGCAGGTCAAGTACAACAACCTGACCGACAGCTTCGAGAACGTCTATTGGCCCCAGATGCTGCAGTGGTTCCAGTCCGGCACCGGCGCCGGTGACGTCATTGGCATCGACGAGGGCGGCATGGGCCTGGCCAAGGCCCGGCCCCAGTTCTTCACCGATCTCGGTCAGTACGGCCTGCAGAGCCGTCAGGCCGACTTCCCCGCGTGGAAGTGGGAGAACGGCATCAACTCGGAGGGCAAGCTGTTCGCCCTCGGCACCGACGTCGGCGGAATGAGCATCTGCTACCGCACGGACCTGTTCAAGAAGGCCGGACTGCCCACCGACCGGGACGAGGTCTCGAAGCTGTGGAGCGGCGGCTGGGACGCCTTCGTCAAGGCCGGCGAGGACTTCCAGGCCAAGGTCAAGGACGCCAAGTTCGTGGACAGCGTCAACACCATCTACAACGTGGTGCTGTCGCAGGAGGCCGCCAAGAACGGCAACGTCACCTACTTCGACAAGAACCAGCAGCTGATCCTGGACAAGAACCCGGCCGTCAAGACCGCGTTCGACTTCACCACGAAGATCAGCCAGGCCGGTCTGACCGCCAAGCTCCAGAACTTCACCGACCCGTGGAACACGGGCTTCGTGAAGTCGCAGTTCGCGACCCTCGGCTGCCCCGGCTGGATGCTCGGCGTGGTGTCGGGCACCGCCGGCGACAAGTTCAAGGGCAAGTGGGACGTCGCGACGGTTCCCGGCGGCGGCGGCAACTGGGGCGGCTCCTGGCTCGCGGTGCCCAAGCAGTCCAAGCACCCGAAGGAGGCCGCCGAGCTGGCCAGCTACCTGACCAGCCCCGAGGCGCAGCTGCTGGCGTTCAAGGAGGGCGGCAACCTGCCCAGCACCATCCCGGCGCAGGACAACCCCGAGCTCCAGAGCGCGACCAACGAGTACTTCGACAACGCGCCCATCGGCAAGATCTTCGGGCCGTCCATCAAGTCGCTCCAGCCGACCTTCCTCGGTGAGAAGCACGCACAGGTGAAGGCCGCCGTGGAGCAGATCATCATCGGCATGGACCAGGGCGCCGTGCCCTACGGCGAGGCATGGCAGAAGTTCGTCGAGGCGGGCCAGAAGGCGGCGGGCTGATCGTTCCCGAACGTCACCGGCCCCCCGTGGCAACCCTCCGGCGGGGCCGGTGACCTCCCCTCCTGAGCGGCAGGCGGCAGCGGAACCACGCTGCCGCCCTTCGCTCCGAGCGCCGAAAGGTAGATCGTTGACCTCCTCCCGACGGACAGGCCCCGTAGTGCCCACCCCACACGGGCCGAAAGTTCGCGGCTCATCGACCGGAGGACCCCCCATGCCGCCGCAAGGGCAGCCCCTGCCTCCGTGGCACTCCCGCCGATCGTGCTCATCGCGCGGCGGCGGGCACACCACACATCGCTTTCGACGAAAGAAGGAGAATGGGGCACTCTCCCCACGGCTGAAGGCCAGGGGACCCGCCCCGGAATTCCGATGAGCGTCAACGTCCGCGCCCAACGTGCGGATCCCGCGCCTCCCCCCTACCGGCCGGGGCGCCACCAATCGGGATCCTCACGCCGCTTCCTGTCCCAGCTCGACCTGAAGGCCACGCCCTACTTCCTCATCTCGCCGTACTTCATCCTCTTCGCGATCTTCGGCCTGTTCCCGCTCGTCTTCACCCTGTGGGTCTCGCTCCACGACTACGAGCTGGCCGGCGGCGACGCCAAGTTCACCGGCCTCGCGAACTACGGCAACCTGCTGACCGACGCCGACTTCTGGAACGCGGTGATCAACACCGTCGGCATCTTCGTCCTGGCGACGGTGCCGCAGCTGGTCCTCGCGCTCATGCTGGCCAACGCCCTCAACAAGCGGATCCGGGGGCGGCTGTTCTTCCGCCTTGGAGTGCTCCTCCCCCTGGTCACCTCGGTCGTCGCGGTCGCCATCGTCTTCACCCAGCTCTACGGCCGCGACTTCGGCCTGATCAACTACGTGCTCGGGTCCCTCGGCGTGGACAACATCAACTGGCAGAACGCCAAGTGGTCGTCCTGGACCGCGATCGCCACCATGGTCGACTGGCGCTGGACCGGCTACAACGCGATCATCTACCTCGCGGGCATGCAGACGATCCCCCGCGACCTCTACGAGGCGGCGTCGATCGACGGGGCCTCGCCCCGCCGGCAGTTCTGGAGCATCACGCTGCCGATGATCCGCCCGACCATCATCTTCACGGTCTTCGTCTCCACGATCGGCGGGCTGACGCTCTTCGCCGAACCGGTCATGTTCGGCAGCAACCGGATGGAGGGCGGCAGCACCGGTCAGTTCCAGACGATCGCGATGTACATCGTCAAACAGGGGTTCAGGGACTTCGACTACGGCTACGCGGCGGCGGCCGCCTGGCTGCTGTTCATCCTGATCCTCCTCGGCGTCGCGATCAACTACGCGTTCGTCCGCCGGATCGGGGGCAGCAAGTGACCGCCATCACGCAGGTCAGGCCCGGCCGGGCCGCCGCCAGGAGCAAGCGGGACCCCTTCCGCGCCACACCGCTCACCAAGATCTCCCTGCTGTTCACCATCCTGCTGTCGATCTTCCCGATCTACTGGATGGTCATCATCGCGTCGCGGACCAACTCCGACGCCGTCGAGGTGCCGCCGCCGCTGCTTCCCGGAGGCAACCTCGGCGAGAACGTCCAGCGGGTGCTCAGCACCGAGGACGCGCACTTCCTCGCCGGCCTGACGAACTCGCTGATCGTCACCTCCACCGTGACGATCTCCGTCGTGATCATCTCGACGTTCGCGGGCTTCGCCTTCGCCCGGCTCCACTTCCGCGGGCGCAACCTGCTGCTCGGCTCCATCCTGATCACGATGATGGTCCCGCTGCAGCAGATGGGCATCGTCCCGCTCTACCAGCTCATGGTCAGCCTCGGCTGGGTCGGGACGCTCAAGGCCGTCATCCTTCCGTACCTGCTCAACGGCTTCGGCGTGTTCATGATGACGCAGTACACCCACCAGGCCGTTCCCGAGGAACTGGTCGAGGCGGCCCGGGTGGACGGCGCGTCCACGATGCGCATCTGGTGGAACGTGATCCTGCCCGCCGTACGGCCCGGCATGGCCGTCCTGGCGTTGCAGACCTTCATGTTGAACTGGAACGAGTTCATGTGGCCCCTGATCGTCCTCACCCCGGACAACCCCACGGTGCAGGTCTCGATCAGCTTCCTCACCGCGGCCCACACCACCGACTACGTGCTGATCTTCACCGGCACGGCCCTCTCGGTTCTACCCCTCATTGTTGTTTTCGTCGCGTTCGGCCGGCAGATCGTCGGCGGACTCATGGAAGGTGCGGTCAAAGCGTGACCACGCAGGAGACTCAACCCGAGACCGACGCCCCTGCCCTGGTGTTCCCGACCGGCTTCGTCTGGGGCGCCGCCACCTCGGCGTACCAGATCGAAGGCTCGATCGACACCGACGGGCGCGGGACCTCCATCTGGGACACGTTCGTCCGGCAGCCGGGCCGCGTGCTCAACGGCGAGAACGCCGAGGTCGCGATCGACCACTATCGCCGCTACCGCGACGACGTGGCGGTCATGGCCGACCTCGGCCTGACCGCCTACCGCTTCTCGGTCTCCTGGCCGCGGATCCAGCCGGACGGGGCGGGCAAGGTCAACGAGGCCGGTCTCGACTTCTACCGCCGCCTGGTGGACGAGCTGCTCGCCCACGGCATCGAGCCCTGGCTGACCCTGTACCACTGGGACCTGCCCCAGGCGCTGGAGGACCTAGGCGGGTGGCCGGTACGCGACACGTCGAAGCGCTTCGCCGACTTCGCGGCCTGCGTCCACCAGGCCCTCGGCGACCGGGTCCGCAACTGGAGCACGGTGAACGAGCCCTGGTGCGCGGCCTTCCTCGGGTACGCCTCCGGCGAGCACGCTCCGGGACGGCGCGAGCCGGCCGCCTCCATCAGGGCCGCCCACCACCTCAACCTGGCCCACGGCCTGTCGGTCCAGGCGCTGCGCGCCCAGGGCGCCGGCGCCCAGATCGGGGGGTCGGTCAACCTGTACGCGATCACCCCTGCCTCGCAGGACGAGGCGGACCTGGACGCCGCCCGCCGCATCGACGGCCTGCAGAACCGGTTCTTCCTCGACGCGCTGCTGAAGGGCTCCTACCCCGAGGACGTCCTCGCGGACCTGAGCGCCGTCACCGAGATCGACTTCATCCAGGACGGCGACCTGGAGACGATCTCCACGCCGTTCGACACGCTGATGGTGAACTACTACAGCCGCTTCACCGTGTCGGGGAAGCCGGGCGGGGCCGCCTCCGCCGCCGCCGCGCCGACCGGCGCCGGGTCCCCGTGGCCGGGCAGCGAGCACGTGTCCTTCGTGAACGGCGGACGCCCGGTCACCTCGATGGGCTGGGAGATCGACGACATCGGCCTGTACGAGGTGCTCCAGCGGGTCTCCCGCGACTACCCGAGCATCCCCCTGGTCATCTCGGAGAACGGCGCCGCCTTCGACGACGTCGTGACCGGGGAGACGGTGGACGACCAGGAGCGCCTGGCCTACATCGAGGCGCACCTGCGCACCTGCCACGCCGCCATCGAGGCGGGGATACCGCTGAAGGGATACTTCGCCTGGTCCCTGATGGACAATTTCGAATGGGCATGGGGATACGGCAAGCGTTTCGGGCTCGTCTACGTCGACTATCCCACTCAGCGCAGAACCCCCAAGGCCAGTGCGTATTGGTACGCCGACACTATTCGCCGAGGCGGCCTTCGCGGTCCGGCAGAATAAGGCTGAACTCTAGGAGGGGGCACTTCTCATGAACGGGGACCGCCGCTCGGGAGCGCGACCGACCCTCGAGGCCGTCGCCGCTCGCGCCGGCGTCGGCCGCGGGACGGTTTCACGCGTCATCAACGGCTCGCCGAAGGTGAGCGACAAGGCGCGCGAGGCCGTGCAGCAGGCGATCGACGAACTCGGCTACGTGCCCAACCGGGCGGCGCGCACCCTGGTCACCAGGCGCACGGACACGATCGCGCTGGTCGTGTCCGAGTCCGAGCAGCGCATCTTCGACGAGCCGTTCTTCGCGGGCATCATCCGCGGCATCGGCTCGTCGCTGTCGGAGACCGGGCTCCAGCTGATCCTGACCATGGCGCAGTCCAACGACGAGCACGAGCGCCTGGAGCTCTACCTCACCGGCCAGCACGTCGACGGAGTCCTGCTGATCTCGCTGCACGGCGCCGACCCGCTGCCCGGCCGGCTGGAGGAGATGGGCGTGCCCACCGTCCTCGGCGGCCGGCCGGTCGGGTTCACGCCCTTCAGCTACGTCGACATGGACAACCGCGCCGGTGCCAGGCAGGCGGTCAAGTACCTGCTCGCCAGGGGGCGGCGGCGAATCGCCACCATCGCCGGCACGCAGGACATGGGCGTGGGCGTCGACCGGCTCGCCGGGTACCGCGACGCGCTGCTGGCGACCGGCATGCCCGAGCTCGTCGCGTATGGAGACTTCAGCGAGAGCAGCGCCGTCGAGGCGATGGAGCGGCTGCTCGGCGAGCATCCGACCCTCGACGCGGTGTTCGCCGCCTCCGACGCGATGGCGATCGGTGCGATGCGCGTGCTCAAGGAGCACGGCAGGGCGATACCCGGCGACGTGGCGGTGATCGGCTTCGAGGACTCCGCCATCGCCGCCCAGACCGTGCCGCCGCTGACCAGCGTCCACCAGCCCACCGAGGCCATGGGCCGCCAGATGGCGCAGCTCCTGGTCTCCCGTATCAACGGCGAGCGCCTGGAGCAGCCCGTCGTGATACTGGACACGCATCTGGTCGAGCGCGGCTCGGCCTGACACGAGGAGCAGACCGTGCCCGAGCAGCGTTTCCCCGAGGAGTTCGTCTGGGGCGCGGCGACCTCCGCCTACCAGATCGAGGGCGCCACCGAGGAGGACGGGCGCGGGGTGTCCGTCTGGGACACCTTCGCGTCCGGCCCGGGCAACGTCAAGGACGGCGACACCGGGGCCGTGGCCGCCGACCACTACCACCGGCTCGGCGAGGACCTCGACCTGATGTCCTCGCTCGGCCTGCGCGGCTACCGGTTCTCCATCGCCTGGCCGCGCGTCCAGCCCGACGGCGCAGGCAGGCCCGACCGGCGGGGGCTCGACTTCTACCGCCGGCTGGCCGACGGGCTCCGCGAGCGCGGCATCCACCCCATGGCCACGCTGTTCCACTGGGACCTGCCCCAGGCGCTGCAGGACAAGGGCGGCTGGGAGAACAGGGACACGGCCGAGCGGTTCGCCGACTACGCCGAGATCATGTTCGACGCCCTGGACCTGCGCGACTGGCTGACCGTCAACGAGCCCAAGACCGTGGTCGAGTGCGGGTACCGCTGGGGCGTCCACGCTCCGGGCGTCCAGGATGACGGGCGGGCGTTCGTGGCCCTCCACCACCTGCTGCTCGCCCACGGGCGGGCGTCCCGCGTCCTGCACGACCGGCATCCCGGCCGCCGCATCGGCCCCGCGCTCAACCTGCACCCCACCTACGCGGCCGACGACGACCCCGAGACGGCGAAGGCCGTGCGACACCAGGACGGCCTGGAGAACCGGCTGTACCTCGACCCCATCTTCACCGGCGCCTACCCCGAGGACATGCTCGCGTGGATCGCCGAACGCAGCCCCATGGCCGACCACATCCTCGACGGGGACCTCGCCGTGATCAGCGAGCCGGTCGACGTGCTCGGCGTGCAGTACTACACCCCGAGCTTCGTCGACGCCGGGGGCAACCGCGTCCTGAAGCACCCCACCGCGCAGCTCGACTGGCTGGAGATCTACCCGAGGGGCCTGTACGACACGCTCACCCGGCTGAGGGCCGACTACCCCGAGGTGCCGATCGTGGTCACCGAGAACGGCGTGCCCGCCCCGGACGTGGTGGGCCCGGACGGCGGGGTCGCCGACGCCGGGCGCGTCGCCTTCCTGCGCGACCACCTCGCGGCCGTACGCGACGCCCTGAACGAAGGGGTCCCCGTGGAGGGGTACTACGTGTGGTCGCTGCTGGACAACTTCGAGTGGGCCGAGGGTTACAGCGCGCGCTTCGGCATCGTCCACGTCGACTTCGCCACCCAGCGGCGCACCCTGAAGGACAGCGCCCTGTGGTACCGCGACGTGATCTCCACCGGCCGCCTGACCTGACGCCCGCTCCCACCGACCCGCCAAACGGGCCATGACCTCATGGCGCTCACGGGGTTTTCACCGCGTAGCCGGGGACGGAGGGCCAGCGGACGGTGAGGACCACCGACCGATCCTCGGCGCGCCAGGAGTGGTCGACGCCGTGGCCCCACACGACGTAGTCGCCCGGCTTGGCCAGCAGCACGCTGCGGCCGGGCAGCTCCACCCGGAAGCGCCCGCTGATCAGGATGAGCAGGGCGGTGCGCTTCTCGCCGGTGACCCACTCGGCACGCTCGTCGCCAGGGGGGTGCACGCCCCACTTGATCTCGACGTCCTCGCTGTGCCGCATGTCGCCGAACGGCTTGAAGTGCCCGAGCAGCCACCCCTTGTCGGCCGCCGCGTCGACGTCCGCGCTACCCACGTACACGTTCTCACTCACGACCGCCGACGCTAGCAGCCCAAAGGCCGAGCCCGCCGCTGTCTGAACAGTCGAGCCCGCAACTCCCGGTGTGCCTGCGACACCTCGGCCGAGACTCCGGGAAGATCATAAACATATTCGACGGTAACCGCCGTGTCCTGGGGACGCCCAGGACGACGGGGGTGTGGTCAGCGGGTGGCGGGTGTTCTCGCGCTAAGGGGGCGCATGTCGGTCCAGACCTCCTCGATGTGGGCGAGGCACTCCTCCTGGGTGCCCTCGAAGCCGTCGGGGCGCCAGCCGGCCGGGATCTCACGGTCCGACGGCCAGAGGGAGTACTGCTCCTCGCCGTTGAGGACGACGCGGTGCGGGGCTTCTGTCACGGGGTCTCCTTGAGAGCGGGTCGTCGGTCGGTCGGGTGCGAGTCGTCGCCGGCCGAGCCCACCGGGGTACGGCCCGGCGAGGCCGGCGCGGTGGGGACGGGCAAGGTCGGCGCGGTGGGGACGGGCGAGGATGGCGCGGTGCGGGCGCGCAGGGCCTCGACGCCGACCAGGTCGTCGGGCAGCGCGTCCGGGACGACGTCGTCGAAGCGGGCCAGCGCCTTGACGCGCATCGCCACCAGCGCCGTCACCGCCATGGCGAGGGCGAAGCAGATGTACATGAAGCCGATGCCGCGCCCCGCGCCCGTGCCGATCAGCGTGCCGACGGTTCCCGCCAGTGGGCCGTCGTGGGCCAGCAGCGGCTCGAACACCGCCGTGCCGTACGGGGCCACGAGACCGAAGCCGACGGGGAGGGTGGACCAGGCGACCAGCGTGTTCAGCGCGATCACCCGCCCGTGGAACCGCTGGGGCACCTTGACCTGGATGATCGTGGCGTAGACGCCGTTGAGGAGCGTGAGCCACAGCGACATGCCGAAGGCTCCGGCGCCGATCACGACCAGGTCGTCACGCAGCCCGGTGACCAGGCAGAAGACCGACAGGGCCAGGGTCGAGAGCAGGACGCCGCGAAGGCGCTTCCTGCGCGGCCCGCCCCACACCGTCATGGCGAGGCCGCCGAGGAACGCGCCGAGCCCGCCCGCGAAGGCGACCCGCCCGACGTCGGCCAGCGTGCCGGTCGCCAGCACCAGCGGCGAGATCATCAGGAAGAGCGGCGACAGGAAGATGTTGAGCACGGCGAAGAACGCCAGCATGGAGCGGAACGACCGGTTCCCCCACGAGTACCGGAAGCCGTTCACCATCTCGGTCACCACGGACTCCCGCCGCTTCCACGCCATCGAGGACGGGAACCGGATGAGCGCCACGCTCAGGATGGCCACGGCGTAGCTCGCCACGTCGATGACCAGGATGCCGGACAGGCCGATCGTGGCCATCAGCCCGGCGGCGACCAGGGGGACGATGAGCTGTGAGGTGCCGATGACCATCTGCACCACGCCGTTGGCGTGACCGAGGTAGCGCTTGGGCACCAGTTGCGGGATCGCCGAGCCGTACGCCAGCCGCTGGAAGCTGAGCGCGACCGACAGGCACACGATCAGCGGGTAGATGTGCCAGGTCCGCAGGTGGTCGGTCCACAGCAGCACGCCGAGGATCACCTGCGTGGAGCCCGCCCCGATGTCCCCGGCGAGCATGACGCGGCGGCGGTCCGACCGGTCGACGATGGCGCCCGCGAGCGGGGACACCAGCATGCCGGGGACCAGGCCGAGCACGGCGAACAGCGCGAAGCTGACCAGCGAGCCGGTGGTCAGGTATATCCAGATGGGGATCGCGAACTCGGTGAGTGCCGATCCGGTGATCGAGACGAGCTGGCCCGCGGCCACGACCGCGAACCGCCGCATGCTCGGCCTCGGCCCCGCCGAGGACATCCCCGAGCCGGGGTACGCCGGAGCCGGCCCGCCCCCGCCGCCTCCGGGAGCCGCCGAGCGCTCGCCGTTCGCGGGGGTGGCTGTTTCAGCGGCGCCGGGGGTGGCGGTGGAGACGTCGTGCAGCCACCAGGTGGAGTCCTCACGGCGGAGGTACGGCTCGGTACGGCCGTCCGCGACGGCCGGGTGGATGCCGGTGAGGATCGCCGCCAGTTCCTCCGCCCGATATTTCATGAAGAAGTGGCCTGCTTCGTCCAGCACGACGAGGGCCGTCGAGGCCGAGACGCAGTGCCACTCGCGGAAGCGTTCCTGGTAGAACTCGGTGGCGGGGTCGCGCTCGCCCACGACGGCGACGACCGGCGCCCTGAACGGAGCCGTCCGCTCCTCGAACAGCCGGCCGAAGTACCGCTCCGCGGCGCGCGTGCCCTGCCGCCGGTTGCGGATGATGAGCCTCAGCTGCTCGGGGTCGACCTCCTCGATGTCCATCCCGGCCGCGGTGAGCGCGTTGGCCATCGCCTGGTCACTGCGGATGCGCTCCATCCAGTCCGACACCCGCGACATGAGCCCCTTCGGACGGGCGAAGGGGAAGATGCCGCCGAGGTAGACCGCGTCGACCTCGCGCCCGGCGGCCTCCAGGCGGCGCACGATCTCCGCCGCCAGCATCACCCCGAGCCCGCAGTGCCCGTACAGGACAAGGGGGCCCTCGACCGTGGCGAGGATCTCCTCGACGCACTCGCTCGCGACCTCGGGGATCGGCCGTGACTCCTCCCCCAGCTCGTGCCCGGGGACCGCGATCGAGTACAGCGCCCAGTCGCGCGGCAGGGCGTCGGCCAGGTGCTTGTAGATGACCGCGCTGCCTCCTCCGTACGGGGCGCAGACCAGGGTCGCGGTCGCGCGACGGGCGGGGGTGAGCCGGTGCAGCAGCTTTCGCGGACCGTCGTCGCCGGCCCGCATGAGGTGCGCGAGCGAGCGCACGGTGGAGTGCTTGAACAGGTCCATGATCGTGACCGGGTGCCCGGCCATCGAGCGCAGCCGCGCGATGACCTGCATGGCGAGCAGCGAGTGCCCTCCGAGGTCGAAGAAGTCGTCCAGGGCGCCGACGCGGTCCAGCCCGAGCACCTTCGCCCAGATCTCCGCGACGGCCTCCTCCAGCGGGGTCTCCGGCGGGACGTACCCGGCGCCCTCACCGGGCCGCTCGTCGTCGGGCTCCGGCAGGGCGGCCCTGTCGACCTTGCCGTGGGACTTGAAGGGCACCGAGTCCAGCCAGACGTACTTGACGGGGACCATGTAGTCGGGCAGCCGCTCGCGGATCCAGCCCCGCAGCTCGCCGGCGCCCGGCCGCTCGTCCCCGCTCGCGGCGACGAGGTAGGCGACCAGCCCCCGGGCGCGCAGGTCGACGACGGCCTGGGCGACGGCGGGGTGCTCCTGGAGCAGGGTCTCGATCTCCCCCAGCTCGACGCGGTAGCCGCGCACCTTGACCTGCAGGTCGCGGCGGCCGAGGAACTGCAGGTCGCCGTCCGGAAGCCACCGGCCGAGGTCCCCGGTGCGGTACATGCGCGCGCCGGGCTCGCCGTACGGGTCGGGCAGGAAGCGGTCGGCGGTCAGGCCGGGCCTGCCGAGGTAGCCGCGCGCCAGCCGCTCCCCGCCGAGATGGATCTCTCCCGGCACGCCGACCGGCACGGGCCGCAGGTGCTCGTCCAGTACGTACGCGCGGGCGCCGGGCAGCGGCCGCCCGATCGGGAGCGTGGGCGCCACGTCGGGGACGGCCGGGTCGGCGCGCAGGGTGGTGACGCCGACCGTGGCCTCGGTGGGCCCGTAGTGGTTGACCACGGCGCACCCGCCGAGCGCGGCCAGCTCCTTCGCCCAGGCCCAAGGCGAGGCCTCGCCGCCGAGGATGAGCAGGCGCCGGGGCAGCAACTCGCGCGGGCTCGCCTCGGCCAGCAGCGCGGCGAGGTGCGACGGGGTGATCTTCAGGTAGTCGATGCGCGCCTTGGCGAAGCACGCGGCGAGATCGGGCGCGGCCGTGCGGGAGGGCACCAGGTGCAGCGTGCCGCCGGTCATCAGGGACAGGTAGAAGACGGTGACGCCGAAGTCGAAGGCGAGCGACTGCAGGAGCGCGAACGAGCCTCCGGGCTCGAACCCGGTGCCGCGCGCGACGCCGTCCGCGCCGGAACCGGCCGCCGCGGCGTCGCGCATCCCTGCGGCGAACCGCTCCCGCACGCCGGCCAGGTAGAGCAGCACCTCGCGATGCTGGACGGCGACGCCCTTGGGCCTGCCGGTGGTGCCCGAGGTGTAGATGACGTAGGCCAGGTCGCGGCCCGTGACGCCGGTGTCCACGGGCCCGGGTTCCACGCCGTCGAGGACCCCGGTGTCCAGGGCGACGGCCGTCAGCTCGCAGGCGGGCCCGGGGTCCGCGACCTCGCGGGGCAGCCGGGAGCGCAGCGCGGTGGTGGTGACCGCGACGCGCACGCCCGCGTCCGCCAGCGCGTACGCCAGCCGCTCCCCGGGGTGCTCGGGATCGAGCGGCACGTAGGCGCCGCCCGCCTTCAGCACGCCGACGACGGCGACGGCCAGCTCGGCCGACTGCTCCAGGCAGATGGCCACCCGCTGGTCGGGGCCGACGCCGAGGCCCACCAGGTGCCGGGCCAGCCGGTCGGACCGTTCGTCCAGCTCGGCGTAGGTGAGGGCGGTGCCGCCGCACACGACGGCGGTCGCGGTGGGCGTGCGGGCCGCCTGGGCGGTGACGAGCCGGTGCAGCAGGTCGTGCTCGGGCGGCTCGGGGGCCGGCGAGCCGGCGAACTCCAGCGCCCGGCCGTACGGGAGCTCGATCTCGGAGATCCGGGTCGCGGGGGCGGCGACGACCGAGCGGAGCAGGCTCTCGAAATGGCCGGCCATCCGCTCCACCGTCTCCGGCAGGAACAAAGAGGTATTAAAGGTGAAATTTCCCCATAAACCGCCGTCTGGGGTTTCGGTCAGATATAGCGCCAGGTCGAATCGGGCGATGGTGGTGTCGAACGGGAAACCGGTCATCGAAAAGCCCGGCGGCGGCTCCGGAGCCCTGCCGTCCTTCCCCCGGTAGTTCTGCAGCGCGAAAAGCACCTGGAAAACCGGCGAGCGGCTGACGTCACGCTCGATGGCCAGCTCGTTCACCATCTGGTCGAAGGGCAGTTCCTGGTGCGAATACGCGTCCAGCGCCGTCTCCCTGCACCGGCCGAGCAGCTCGGTGAAAAGGGGGTCGCCGGAAAGGTCGGCACGCATCGGGAGGGTGTTCACGAACACCCCGACGGCCGCCTCAAGCTCCGGCAGCCCGCGCCCGCTGATCGGCGACCCCACCGCGAAGTCCGCCGACCCCGAGTGGCGCGCGAGCAGCGCCTCGAAGGCCGCCAGCAGCGTCATGTACGGCGTCGCCCCGTACGCGTCGCCGAGCCGTGCGACCGCCGAGGCCAGGTCCGCGTCGAGGGGGAAACCGTGCTGGGAGCCGCCGAAGCCCTGCGTCGCGGGTCGCGGCAGGTCGGTGGGCAGTTCGAGCGGGGACAGGCCGGAAAGCCGCCCCTTCCAGTAGGCGACGTCGCGGTCGTAGTCGGGCGAGCCCATGCGCCGGCGCTGCCAGATCGCGTAGTCGCCGTACTGCGCGGGGGGTGGCGGAAGCGAGGGCGGACGCCCGGCACGGTGGTCGTCGTGCAGCGTCAGGATCTCGCGGATCAGGATGTCGCAGGACCGGCCGTCGGTCACGGCGTGGTGCATCGCCAGCAGCAGCACGTGCTCGCGCGGGCCGAGCCGGACGAGCAGCGCCCGGAGCAGGGGCCCGTCCTCCAGGTCGAACGGGCGGACGATCTCCTCGTTGACCAGATCGCGGGCCCGGTCCTCGTCCTCGGCTTCCACGACGCGGAAGCCGGCGCGGGGCTCGGCGTCCACGACCGCCTCGGGCCGTCCGTCGCCGGTGGTGACGAACCGGGTGCGCAGGCTCTCGTGGCGGGCCACGACGCCGGTGAGGGCGCGGTGGAGGCACTCCTCGTCCAGCTCGCCGGTCAGCCGCACCGAGAAGGGCACGACGTACGCGGCGGTGCCGGGCACGTACTGCTCCAGGAACCAGAACCGCTCCTGGGCGTGCGAGAGGGGCGGGGCCGTGCCCTCGGGGCGGGCGGCGATCGTCGTCACGGCCGTACGCCGTCGCAGGCGCTGCGCCAGCAACGCCTGCTTGGCCGCCGACAGGTCCGTGGTCACGGGTTCTCCAGGGGGTCGGGCGTGGTTTCGAGCAGTCCGAGGACCTCCTCGTCGGAGAGGCCGGTCAGCTCCTCCATCAGGAGCTCCTCCAGCGCGGTGGCCAGCTCGGCGACCGTGCGGCGGGCGAAGATCGTGCGGATCGGCAGGTCGATCTCGACGTTGGCCCTGATCCGGGCGGTCACCTGCACGGCGAGCAGCGAGTGCCCGCCGAGGTGGAAGAAGTCGTCCAGCGCGCCGATCTGGTCCAGTTCGAGCACCTCGGCCCAGATCTCGGCGACCAGTCGCTCGGCGTCGGTGCGCGGCGGCACGAACCGGGTCTCCCGCTCGGGCTCGACCTCGGGCAGCGCCGCACGGTCGACCTTCCCGCTGGTCGTCAGCGGCAGCCGGTCGAGCCGCGCCCAGAGGCCGGGCACCATGTACGGCGGCAGGGTCTCGGCCGCGTGACGCCGCAGGGTCTCCAGCGGCGCGGGCCCGGTGACGTAGGCGATCAGCGTGTCGTCGCGGACCGCCACGGCGGCCTCGCCCACGTCCGGATGGGCCAGCAGCCTGGCCTCGACCTCGCCGGGCTCGATGCGGTAGCCGCGCACCTTGACCTGGTCGTCCAGGCGTCCGAGGAACTCCAGCTGGCCGTCGTTCCGCAGGCGGGCCCGGTCGCCCGTGCGGTAGAGCCGGGAGCCGGGCGGCCCGAAGGGGTCGGGCACGAACCGCGCGGCGGTCAGGGCGGGCCGTCCGAGGTAGCCCCAGGCGACGCCCGCGCCGCCGACGCACAGCTCGCC
>NZ_JBEZFH010000192.1:0-14728 GCF_040649355.1 Sphaerisporangium sp. NPDC049002
GGCCACCAGCCGCTCCAGCGGCCCCCGCGCGCACACCGGGGAGATCGGCCGCGACAGCAGCCCGTCCACCTCGTCGAGCCGGCGGCCTGCAGGCCGGCACCCCGGGCTCAAAGGTCAGCTGGACTTCGCCAGCACGTTGTTGGCCTTCTTCTCCGCGTCAGAGAGGAGCTGGTCGATGTTGGCGTCCTTCCTGGTCAGCACCGCCGACATCGCCGTGTCGAGGATCGCGTAGATCTCCTGCGCCTTCGGCGGCTCCAGCTTGAACTGGACCGTGGCGTTGGCGTCGACATAGGTCTGGAAGTGATCCACGGGAATCGTCGCGAACTGCTTGCGCAGCTCCTGGATCTTCTTGCCCGGCTCGGTGCTGCCGAACAGGTCGATGTCCGGCAGTCCGACCGGCAGCCCGTCGGCCTTGGCCCGCTCGAAGTTGAACTGGCCCTGGCCGGGGGTCAGGAACTTGTACTCCAGCCACTGGAGGCCGGCCTTGATCTGCTCGGGGCTGGCCTTGGGGTTGAACATGTAGCCGTCGCCGCCGCTGAGGGAGTTGGTGGCCTCCGGCATCCCCGTGACGCCGTAGTCCTCGAACTTGCCCTTGAAGGTGTTGTTCACCTCCTTGACCACGTCGGGAGCGCCGATCATCATGCCGAGCTTGCCGCTGCCCATCATCCGCATCAGGTCTTCCCAGCGCAGCAACTGCTTGGTGCCCATGCTGTTGTCGGTCCAGCGCATCGTCTTGAGGTTCTCAAGGACGGCCTTGCCCTGGGGGCTGTTGAAGGCCGCGGTCTTGCCGTCGGCGCTGACCATCTCGCCGCCGCGACCGTACAGGGAGGAGGTGAAGTGCCAGCCGCCGGTGTTGCCGGCGCTGTACTCGCCGTACCCGACGTAGCCGGGGCCGAGCGCGGCGATCTTCTTGGCCGCGGCCTGCACGTCGGCCCAGGTCTTCGGCGGGGCGTCGGGGTCCAGACCGGCCTGGGTGAACAGCTTGCGGTTGTACACGAGCCCCGTCGAGTAGTTGACCCTCGGAAGGCCGTAGGTCTTGTCGCCGCTCTTGAAGACGCTCATGACGTCGGGACGGATGTCCTTCAGAGCGGGGACGCTGTCGAGGTACGGCGTGATGTCCGCCGCCTGCCCCTGGGCGATGATCTTCTGGACGTCGGTGTAGTAGACGTAGAAGACGTCCTCCATCTCCCCGCCGGCCAGCTTGGCCTGGAACGTCTCGGGAACGATGCAGGGGAACGCGTCCTTGCCCTCGACCGTGACGTTCGGGTGCAGCTTCTGGAACGCCGCGACGTCCGCGTCCCACTGGGCCGCTTCCTTCGGGTTGTTCTTCGGGGGCTTGCAGCCGACCGTGATCGTCACGGGGGCGTTGGCAGCGGGAGCTGAGGCGTCGGGCGACGAGGCGCCCTCAGGGGTGCTGCCGGCGTCGCTGCCGCATCCGGCAGCGGCAAGTGCGATGCCCGCACTGAGCAGGATCGCAAGGTTGCGGGGTTTCATGGGTGTTTCCCTCCTGGACTGCCCCCGACTACGAGGCTCAAGACTGGTACAGCTTCGCGAACCGGTTGGGAGCAACATATAGAGATAGACATATGTCAGCAAGAGTCCGTCGTGCATGATGCAAAAAAGTGACAGTGCGTCGATCGGTACGCCGTTGTGACCTCGACGGCACCGGAGCGGGGGTGACGTGGCACATCTCCGAGGGGGAAGGAGGAGACGCCGCCCACCTGGGCGGTGGCTTGACGGTGGGCGGTGAAGTCCTCGGACCCGCTCATGTGGTTCTCGACGTGGGCTAGTCGCGCGCCTTGACGGGCCCGGTCGAGCCGCGGACGACCAACTCGGGCTCGAACAGCAGCTCCTCGGCGGTGACCGAGCCGCCGTCGATCTGGTTCACCAGCAACGTGACGGCGGTCCTGCCGATCGCTTCTATGGGCTGCCGGACGGTGGTCAGCGGAGGGTTCGTACAGTTCATGAACGCGGAGTCGTCGAACCCGACGACCGAGATGTCCTCTGGCACCGACATGCCGAGCCGGCGCACCGCCCGCAGGACGCCGAGCGCCAGCACGTCGCTGGCGCAGATGATGCCGGTGATCCCGTTCTTGACCAGCCGGGTCGCCACGGCCTGGCCTCCCTCCAGGGAGAACAGGCTGCGCTCGACCGAATCGGGGCCCGACTCCAGCCCCGCCCTGCGCGCCTCGGCCTCGAAGGCCTCCAGTTTCCGCTGCGAGGGGACGTGGTCGTCCGGGCCGAGCACCATGCCGATGCGCGTGTGCCCGAGCGAGGTCAGGTGGCCGAAGGCCTGCTCCACCGCCACCACGTCGTCGGTGGCCAGGCACGGGAAGCTCAGCTCGCTGATCGCGGCGTTGACCAGCACCGCGGGCAGCCGGAGGTCGAGCAGCCGGAAGTAGTGCTCATGGGGGGCGTCGGTCTCCATGTAGTGCCCGCCGGCGAAGACCATGCCGGAGACCTGCTGGTCCAGCAGCATCTCCACGTAGTCGGACTCCGAGAGGCCGCCCGCGGTGCGCGTGCACAGCACGGGCGTGAACCCCCGCTGCGCGAGCGCGCCGCCGACCACCTCGGCGAGCGCGGGGAAGATCGGGTTGCCCAGTTCGGGAAGGACCAGCCCGACCAGGCGGGCACGCTCCCCTCGAAGCTGTGTAGGACGCTCGTAACCGAGCACGTCGAGCGCCGTCAGCACGGCCGCCCGGGTCGCGTCGGAGACCCCCGGCTTGCCGTTGAGTACACGGCTCACCGTGGCCTCACTGACCCCGACCTTCTTAGCGACCTCCGCCAGCCGACGTGTCGTCGAGCGCGGGGCCGCAGTATCGCTTGTCACGGTCGCAAATATACGTCAAACAGGTGCAAACGGTTTGCGCTGGGGTGGATGAGTTCCTCTGGCAACCCGTGGTGGACCCTCGTGAAAGCGTTTCATTGCCCTTGGGTACGGAAAATGCCGTGATCCAGTCGTTACCTTGCGCGTTTCCGTCGAAACATTGCGGTTATCTGTCCGTCATCTTATGGTGTGGGCAGTTCCGCCGGGCAAGCGACGGTCCGCGCGTCCCTGACCGCGAAGCGTCCGGCTCTTCGCATTCGCAGAAGGGTCCAGTCGATGAAGAAGACCGGCAGGCTACACGCCTGGACGACCGCCACGGTCGTGGCACTGGCAGCGGGAGCGGTCTCCGTCCCGCTCATGTCGTCGGGTGCGGTGGCCGCCACTGCGGTCGACTCACCATGGGACTTCGCCGGGCGTGGGGCCGGTGTGGCGTTCACCGAACTCGAAGCCGAGGACACGGCGCACGCTACCACGAACGGCCAGGTCATCGGCCCGGACCGCGTCTACACGCACCTCCCCTCGGAGGCGTCGGGCCGCAGGGCCGTCACGCTCGGCGGGGCAGGCCAGTACGTGGAGTTCACCCTGACCAAGCCCGCCAACGCGATGTCGCTGCGCTACAGCGTGCCGGACAACGCCGCGGGAACCGGTCAGAACACCACCGCCGATCTGCGGGTCAACGGCACGCACCTCAAGGACCTGGCCCTGACCTCCCGGTACGGCTGGTACTACGGCGGCTACCCCTTCGGCAACAACCCGGGCGCCGGTAACCCGCACCACTTCTACGACGAGACGCGGACCATGTTCGGGTCCACGCTCGCGGCGGGCACGAAGGTGCGCGTGCAGTCCAACGGCGGCATTCCGATCACCGTCGACCTGGCCGACTTCGAGGCCGTCCCCGGCCCGATCGGCCGCCCGGCGGGCTCGTTGTCGGTGGACGACTTCGGCGCCGCCCGCAACGGCACCACCGACTCCACCGCGGCGTTCCAGGCGGCGGTGGACGCGGGCAAGGCCCAGGGCAAGGTCGTCTACATCCCCGAGGGCACCTACACCCTGTGGGACCACGTGGTGGTCGACGGCGTCACCCTGGCCGGTGCCGGCCCCTGGTACAGCGTGCTCACCGGCCGCCACCCCACCCAGCGCAACCGGGCCGCGGGGATCTACGGCAAGTACGTCGGCAACGGCGGCCCGAGCCGCAACGTCACGCTGAAGGACTTCGCCATCATCGGCGAGATCACCGAGCGCGAGGACAACGACCAGGTCAACGCCCTCGGCGGCGCGATGTCCACCTCCACCGTCGACAACCTGTGGCTCCAGCACACCAAGGTCGGCGCCTGGATGGACGGCCCGATGGACAACTTCACCATCAAGAACAGCCGCATCCTCGACCAGACGGCCGACGGCGTGAACTTCCACACCGGCGTGACGAACTCGACGGTGACCAACACCTTCGTCCGCAACACCGGTGACGACGGCCTGGCGATGTGGCCGGAGAACGTGGCGAACGTCAACAACTCGTTCACCCGCAACACGGTGGTCCTGCCGATCCTGGCGAACAACATTGTCACCTACGGCGGCAGGGACATCAAGATCACCGACAACGTGGTCTCCGACACGATCTCCAACGGCGGTGGCATCCACATCGCCAACCGCTACCCCGGCGTCAACTCCGGCCAGGGCACCGCGGTCGCCGGCACGATCACCGTGGCCCGCAACACCCTGCTGAGAGCCGGCAACTCCGACTACAACTGGAACTTCGGCGTCGGCGCGCTGTGGTTCGACGGGCTGAACGAGCCGGTGAACGCGACGATCAACGTCACCGACACCGACATCCTCGACAGCTCGTACGCCGCCATCCACTTCATCGAGGGCAGCACCAAGACCGTCAACTTCACCAACGTCCGGATCGACGGCACCGGCACGTACATGATCCAGGCGCAGTCGCCGGCGACCGCGAACTTCACCAACGTCAGCGCCGCCCACATCGGGGCGGGAGTCGCGATCCACAACTGCGTCGGCACGGGGCTCGTCGTCAACCAGGGCACCGGGAACAGTGGCTGGAGCCCCAGCTCCACCACCTGCACCGGCCAGTGGCCGGCGCCGAACTACATCTACCCGGGCGGCGGCGGCACCACCACCCCGAGCCCCACGCCCACCCTGACCCCGACCCCCACGCCGACGACCTGCGCGCCCGGCACGGGTGACGTGGCGCGAGGCAAGACGGTGACGGCCACGAGCCAGAACCAGGGCTTCGTGGCGCAGAACGCGGTGGACGGCAACGCCGACACCTACTGGGAGTCGGCGAGCAACGCGTTCCCGCAGTCGATCACGGTGGACCTGTGCGGAATCGTCTCGGCGCGGAGCGTGGTGCTGAAACTGCCCCCGGCGGCGGCATGGAACACGCGCACGCAGACCATCGCGGTCCAGGGCTCCACGGACGGCAGGAACTGGACGCCGCTCTCGGCCGCCGCCGGGCGCACGTTCAACCCGGCCTCGGGCAACACCGCGACGATCACGTTCCCGGCGACCGACGTCAGGTACGTGCGGCTGACCTTCACCGGCAACACCGGCTGGCCGGCCGCGCAGCTCTCCTCGTTCGAGGTGTACGCCACCGGCGGCCCGGACCCGACGCCGACCCCCACCCCTCCGGCGGGCAACCTGGCACGCGGCAAGGCGACCAGCGAGAGCGGCCACTCCGACGTGTACGGGTCGGGCAACGTGGTCGACGGCAACGCCGGCACCTACTGGGAGAGCGTGAACAACGCCTGGCCCCAGACGGTGACCGTCGACCTCGGCGCCGCGACGAGCGTCAGCCGGGTGGTGCTCAAGCTGCCGCCGGCGGCCTCCTGGGCGACCCGCTCGCAGACGCTGTCGGTGCTCGGGTCCGCCGACGGGTCCTCCTACAGCACGGTGACGGCCTCCGCCGCCTACACCTTCAACCCGGCCACGGGCAACACGGCCACGATCACCTTCCCCGCGACCAGCCGGCGCTACCTGCGGCTGAGCTTCACCGCGAACACGGGCTGGCCCGCCGGCCAGCTCTCCGAATTCGAGGTCTACGCCTCCTAGCGAGTCCCGTCCCTCCCGGGAGGCCGGTCCTTCCCGGGAAGCCCGCCCCTCCCGGAGAGGGACACGAGGACCGGGTCCTCGGGGACAGGAGGACGCACCTGTCCCCGAGGCCCCTCAACCCGGGACCTCCAAAGACCCCGGACCAACCTGGACTGGTCCGGAGCCGATGCTCTCGGTGGAGGGACACCTCCTCCGAGAGCTCGGGCAAACGGTCCGGGACCCTACGAAGACGTCAGTCCAGACGAGCCGCGCCAGGCGGTGATCCACCAGACTGTTGTCCCCGACTTCGCCGTCGGCCCGGACAACAGTCTTGCGCGTACACCCTGGTTACGGGCGATCTGGCAATCTGTCGCCACACGGTCCCCGGCACCGAGAGGCCCTCCATGACCACAGAGAACGGCACGCGCCGCCTGTTCCCCCCAACGCTGCGGCTGAGCGGCCACGGCCTCGTCCTGCGCGAGTGGGCGCAGGACGATCTCCCGGTGATGGCGGAGCTGTTCGACGATCCGGCCATCGCCTACTGGACACCGTTGGTGTCGCCGTTCGGCCTCAAGGCCGCCCGCGATTACCTGGAGAAGGCCCGCCGCTCCCGCGCGACCGGGCAGCGCGTCCACCTGGCGATCACGACGGACGGCGGCCGGGCGAAGGGCGAGGTGCTGCTCAGCCGGAGCTTGGTGGACGACGGGACCGCGACCCTCGGCTACGCCGTCGGCGCGGCCTACCGGGGGCAGCGGCTGGCGGTCAGGGCCGTACAGGTGATGACCGACTTCGCTCACACGGAAGCGCGGCTGAACCAGGTCTTCCTGGAGATCGAGCGGGACAACGAGGCGAGCGTCCGCGTGGCCAGGGCGGCCGGTTTCCAGCTCACCGACGCCCCGCCCAGCGTCGTCGAGGACAAGGGCCGGAGCCTGAACTTGTACACCTGGTCCCACTCCCGCCCCTGAACCCCGTGGACGGCCCCCGTACGGCGCTCATGGCCGGACAGCGGGGCGTCGCCGCCTGCCGGACGATTCAGATCGGCTGGTCCTCGACGTGGAACGAGATGCCCCCCTGGTCGTCGATGGCGGCGTCGAGTGCCTTGTCGTCCAGGACGGTCGCGGCGATGGGGTCCAGGTAGACCTTGGCCCCCTCGCTCTCGACGACCTTGTCGGTGGTCTGGGGCCCGTCCGCCACGGACAGCATCAGCGAGCCCGCGTCGTCGTTCTGCGACGAAATTCGGATGCCCTTGTCGGTCGACTCGCCCGCTTGGGCGTTGAGGTCACGGATCACCTTGGCGGCGGTGTCTGTAAGCGTGAGCATTGCGTCTCCTCGCCAGGGTTGACTTGTTGGCTAATCCCGCCCATGCCCGCTTTTAACGGCATAAACCACCCGACCAAGCCCCGCGGGTCGAATCTAGCTAATAACCCGTTGACGCCCCATTGGCACGGCCAGGCCTCGCCGACCAGCGGAAACGGGTGCCACCTCAGGGCCGCGCGGGTGTCGTCGGTGGCCACCTCAGGGCCGCGCCGGTGTCGTCGGTGGCGGGCTCAGGGCTGTGCGGTGTCGCCCGGAGCGGCGACGCCGGGCCGGGTGAGGCGTTCGGGATCGACGACCCTGTCATACAGCGCCGGGCTGACGCCGGACCTCAGGGCGGCCTCCCTGAGCGTGAGATTCTCTTCGAGCGCGCGGTGGGCGACGCGCGCGGCCCTGTCGTAGCCGATCACCGGGCTGAGCGCGGTCACCATCATGACCGACCCGTCGGCGTACTCCTTGAGCTTGCCGGTGTCGAGCCGGGCGCCCTCGACGAGGTAGGCGCGGAAGTGGTCCATCGCGTCCGCCAGGATCCGCACCGAGTGCAGCACGTCGGCGATGATGATCGGGCGGAAGGCGTTGAGCTCGAGGTTGCCCTCCGCCCCGGCCATCGCCACCGCGCCGTCGTCGGCGATCACCTGGATGGCGACCATCATCATCGCCTCCGCCTGCGTCGGGTTGACCTTCCCCGGCATGATCGAGGAACCCGGCTCGTTGGCCGGCAGGATCAGCTCGTGCAGCCCCGCGCGGGGCCCCGACCCGAGCCAGCGCATGTCGTCGGCGAACTTGAACAGCGACACCGCCAGGGCACGCAGCGCCCCCGAGAAGCGGACCAGCGCGTCGCACGAGGCCTGGGCGGCGAACTTGTTCGGGGCGCCGGTGAAGGGATGACCGGTGAAGTCGGCGATCAGCGCCGCGACCTCGTCCCCGAAACCCGGGGGCGCGTTCAGCCCGGTGCCGACCGCCGTGCCGCCGACCGCCAGCCGGTACAGGCCGGGAAGCGTGTGGCCGAGGTGCTCGGCGGCGTCCTGGAGCTGGGCGGCGTACCCCGACCACTCCTGTCCGGCCGTCAGCGGGGTGGCGTCCTGCAGGTGGGTACGGCCGACCTTGACCACGTGCTCCCACTCGCGGCTCTTCGCGGTGGCGGCCTCGCGCAGCCGGGCCAGGGCGGGCGACAGCCGGTCGTGGACGGCCCGTACGGTGGCGATGTGCATGGCCGTGACGAACGTGTCGTTGGACGACTGGCTCATGTTCACGTGGTCGTTCGGATGGATCGGCTCCTTGCTTCCGAGCCGCCCGCCCACGAGCTGGATCGCCCGGTTGGAGATCACCTCGTTGACGTTCATGTTGGTATGCGTGCCCGAGCCGGTCTGCCAGACGTACAGGGGGAACTCGCCGTCCAGCTTGCCGCCGATGACCTCCTCCGCGACCCGGCTGATCAGCTCGGCCTTCCATCGCGGCAGGCGCCCGCCCCTGCCGTTGACGATCGCGGCGGCCTTCTTGACGTACCCGTAGGCGTGGTAGACGGCCTTCGGCATCCGGTCGTCGCCGATGGCGAAGTGGATCAGCGACCGCTGGGTCTGCGCGCCCCAGTAGTGGCAGGCCGGCACCTCGACCTCGCCGAGGGAGTCGCTCTCGACACGCGTCCCCGAGGCGTCCAGCCCGATCGGGACGTCCAGGATCGGTGGAACGGCGTCGTGCTCCGGGGCCACCGTCAGACCCCCAGGACCGGCCGGTACACCGGCTGCCACATCGCGTCCCTGACCTGCCGCGCGGGGTCGCGCGACTCGGCGCGGGCCAGGCCCTCCTTGGCCGCCCGCTCGGCCACGGCGACCGCGACCGTGGCGGACACCTCCCTGAGGTCGTCCACCTGCGGCAGCAGCGAGGCGCCCGGGATGG
This sequence comes from Sphaerisporangium sp. NPDC049002, assembly GCF_040649355.1. Classification (NCBI taxonomy): domain Bacteria; kingdom Bacillati; phylum Actinomycetota; class Actinomycetes; order Streptosporangiales; family Streptosporangiaceae; genus Sphaerisporangium; species Sphaerisporangium sp. NPDC049002. The sequence goes on from NZ_JBEZFH010000192.1 coordinate 9,083, forward strand.
AGACGTCCACCATGCCGCCCACCGCGTCGGCGGCGGCCTGGAGCATGCCGTCCCCGATGCGCCGCGCCCGCGACACGATCGCGCCCAGGCCCAGCCCCGGGTACAGCAGCGCGTTGTTGGCCTGGCCGATGACGTAGGTGACGCCGTTGTGGGTGACGGGGCCGACCGGGATGCCCGTGGCGACCAGGGCACGGCCGTCCGTCCACCGGATCAGGTCGGCCGGCATCGCCTCGATCCGCTCGGTCGGGTTCGAGAGCGGGAAGATGACCGGCCGGTCGACGGCGGCGGCCATGGCGCGCACGATCTCCTCGGTGAAGGCCCCGTGCGCGGTCGAGGCGCCGACCAGCATGGTCGGCCCGACGCGTCCGACCACCTCGCCGAGCCCGATGCCGTCCTCGCCCCGCTTCCAGTCGGCGACCTCGGACGCCGGGCGGGCGTACGGCACCTGGAAGTCGCGCAGGTCCCGCATGTCGCCGGTCAGCAGGCCCTGCTTGTCGACCGCCCAGATCCGGCGCGTGGCCGTCTCGTGGTCGAGGCCGTCGCGGACCATCGCGTCGCGCAGCTGGTCGGCGATCCCGATGCCCGCCGTACCTGCGCCGAAGACGACGATCCGCTGGTCGCGCAGGGGAGTGCCGGAGACGCGGGCGGCGGCCAGCGTGGCCGCGAGCACGATCGCGCCGGTGCCCTGCATGTCGTCGTTGAAGGTGGGGATCCGGCCGGTGTACCGCTGCAGGATGCGCCGGGCGTTGGAAGGGCCGAAGTCCTCCCAGTGCAGCAGCGCGCCGGGGAACAGGCGGGTGGCCGCCGTGACGTAGGCGTCGATGAAGTCGTCGTAGCGTTGCCCTCGCACCCGCGCGTGCCGGTTCCCGACGTAGAAGGGGTCGCCGAGCAGCGCCTCGTTGTCCGTGCCGACGTCCAGCGCCACCGGGACGACCCGGGCCGGGTCGATTCCGGCGGCCGCGGTGTAGACGGTCAGCTTGCCCGCCGCGATGCCCGCGCCGCCGCCCACCCCCCAGTCGCCGATGCCGAGGATCTGCTCGGCGTCGGAGGCGACGATCAGGTCGACGTCGCCGGGACCCATGCCGAGGTTTCCGAAGGCCCGCTCGATGCCCCCCGGGTCGTCGACGGACAGGTAGACGCCGCGCGGCCTGCGGTACTCGTGGCTGTAGCTCCTGATCGCCTCGGCGATCGTCGGGTCGTACACGACCGGCAGCATCTCCCGCAGGTGGTCGGCCAGGAGCCGGTAGAACAGCACCTGGTTACGGTCCTGCAGCGCGTTCAGGTAGATGTTCTTGCGCAGGTCGGTCGGCTGTGCCAGGTACTGCGCGTACACGCGTCGCGCCTGCTCATCGAGGGTCTTGACCGCCGGGGGGATCAGTCCGTCCAGCCCGAGGTCCGCCCGTTCCTCCCTGGTGAACGCCGTGCCCTTGTTCAGCACCGGGTTCTGCAGCACCTCCAGGCCCCGCGCGGGAGTGGCATAGCCCCCATCGGGTCCCTCGCTGAACCCCCGCCGCACCCCACCCGGCCGTTCGTCCTTCTTACCCTCCCCAGACGGCAACACCCTCATCTCCCCGCGCCTATGAGCGGGGGCCCGCCCCCCAGGTGATCGCATGGCTAGGCTTCCCACCGCCCCGACCCCGGACGCCACGACCCCCGCAAAGTTTCGTCCAGATCATGCGCCGAGAGGCCTTCGCCGCCCCGTTGGCCGCCGTCCAGAACGCGGACACCGGCCCCGCGAGCGCCCAGACCAGCCGCGGCATGCTCGTCGGTCAGCGAGGATCCGGCGGTTCGCCGCGACGCCGTGGACTCCGACCATGCCCCGATCGTCGCGCGCTTCCGGGTGTGAAGGGGGTGGGCAGGCCGGGTCGCGGCCTGCCCACCAGGGGTCAGCGCCAGGTGTCGTCGCGCGTCGCCGTGCCGCCGCTCGGGGTGGTGAAGGACCGGTTCGGGTCGCTCTCCCAGGTGACGGAGCCGTCGGTGTTCTTCTTGATGTACTTGTACTGGACGGCCGTGTTCGCCGGCAGGCTCACCGTGGCCCGCCAGATCGGGTACGTCGCCGACGACAGGGCCACGGCGCCGGCGGGGTTCCAGTTGCCCAGCTCGGGGATGTTGCCCACGACGAAGACGTTCTGGCCCCACGACGTCGTCACGTTCGCGTTGAACGAGGTGGCGACGGCCGAGGAGGTCGGGGTGGGGGACGGGGTGCCGGTCGCGCCGACGCGGATGGCGACCGCGCCCTTCGCGGGGACGGTGACGTTCGCGGTGCCGCTGGAGCTCACGGTCACCGAGCCGCCGCCTGTCAGGTTGGCGTACGTCCCGGCGGGCAGGCCCGTCGTGAAGGTGCCGGAGTAGGACCCGGAGCCGTTGTTGATGGCCACCCATCCCTTGGCGCCACGGCTGAAGGCGATGACGCTGGAGCTGGGGGCGGTCCAGTTGGCCACCGAGGTGCCCTTGACCGTGTTGTGGAACCCGACCATGCCGTTGACGGCGCTGTCGCGGTGCAGGCAGGTCCATCCGCTGGAGCAGTTGGCGGCGGTCACGTAGCCGTTGCCGTCCGAGGGCGGCGAGGCGTCATTGTCGCTGAAGGTGAAGCCGTCGTAGATCTGCGGCGTGCCGTGGGTCCAGGCGAGCTGGAAGATGTTCGCCAGGTTGTAAGTGGAGCCGCTCTTGTAGGTCAGGGTCGAGCCGTTGCGCTCGGTGTCGTGGTTGGTGACGAAGGTGACGGCCTTGTCGCTCGGCTGCATCCCGCCCCAGCTCGCGCCGAAGGTCTGGAGCTCGGAGATGTTGCCCTCGAACTTCTGCTTGAGGTAGCGGCCGTACTGGAAGTCCAGCACGTCGCCGAGCCCGGTGTACTGGCTCGGCTGCACGGCCTCACCGGCGCCGTAGATCACTTCCTGGAAGATGTACGGGGAGCCGGTGACCTGGCTGTAGATGGCACCCACGTCCGCCGGGCTCATGTGCTTGACCGCGTCCACGCGGAAGCCGTCGACGCCGAGGCTCCGCAGGTCGTTGAGGTAGGTGGCGATCCTGGTCCGTACGTAGCTCGCGCCGGTGTCGAGGTCGGCGAGGCCCACCAGCTCGCACTTCTGCACGTTGTTCGCGCTGCCGGTGTAGTCGCCGTCGTGGATGGTGTTGTCGGAGTTGCCGCAGGCGTTCGGGTAGTAGTGGAAGTCGGCCGCCGAGTACGTCCCCGGGTAGACGTACTTCGAGAAGCTCCTGCCGCCGTACGACGTCGCGCCCTGGCCGGTCATGTGGTTGATCACCGCGTCGGCGTAGACCTTCACGCCCGCCGCGTGGCAGGCCTGGACCATGGACGAGAACTGCGCGCGGCTGCCCATCCGGCTGGTCAGGTCGTAACCGGCGGGCTGGTAGAGCTCCCACCACGAGTGGGTGCCCGAGAGCTTCATCGAGTCCTGCGGGGGCGACACCTCCACGCCTCCGTACCCGGCCGGGCCGAGAACGTTGGTGCACTCGGCGGAGACCGAGGGCCAGTTCCAGGTGAAGAGGTTGGCGATCACGTCGTTCGTGCCCGACGGGGCGGCCTGCGCGGAGCCCGTCGTCAGCGGGACGACGACTAGGGCGAGCAGAAGGGCGAGGACGGCGGTGAGGGTGAGCGGGCGGCCGGAGCGGGTCACGGCGGCGAGGGTGAGCGGGCGGCCGCAACGACGCCTCACGGCGTCCTCGGGCAGGGTGAGGGGACGGGATTTGTAGGATCTCACGTGGGGCCTCCAGGTTCGATGGATGCGATCCCGTGCCGGGCCGGGTGCTGCAACACCCGGTCCGGCGTGTGTCCCTCCCGGCCGGCGGACCGCCGGCACGTGGCCGATCGGTCCCGCGGCGCGGGAGGGGTGGTGCGCCTACGACCGCACGAAGACCGCGACCGTACGGGCCGGGACGGTCAGGGTGCCGGTCGAGGGGTCGAAGGCCGACTGCTTGACGACGGCGTCGTCGGAAGCCGCCTGGACCGGATGGAGGGTGACCTGGGTTCCCTTCAGCGCGGCCACGGTCTGCGACCGCGTCTGCGCCGACGCGTTGAAGACGACGGTGATCGACTTCCAGCGCGGGTCGACGCCGGAGGAGTCCAGGTGCATGGTGAGGACGCCCGGGGTCTCCGTCGCGCCGCTCGCCGGGAAGGACAGCCGCTTCTGCACCTCGGCCAGGGAACCGAGCGAGAACGCGGGGGAGGAGGAGCGGATCTTCAGCAGGTCGCCGAAGCGGGCACGGGCCGCGCCGATCGCCGCGCAGTCGGGCTTGAGCGCGGGGTCGGCCAGCAGCGGCTTGGCGTACGGCCACTTGGCCTCGTTGTCGGCCTTGGGCGGCAGCCCGGCGCCGAAGCCGTTGCCCGCCGAGCAGTCCCACAGCAGCCGGTTGAACCAGTCGCCGGAGTCGAAGGAGTTGCGGTCCAGGGACTTCGACCGCAGCCGCTCGGTCCCGGCGTTGAGGAACGCGGTGCCCTGCGACAGCAGCACCGAGGCCAGCGAGAGCGACTGCATGCGCACCCGGTCGGACATCGGCGTGGCCTGCGGCAGCTTGTAGGCCAGCGCGTCGAACAGCGTCTCGTTGTCGTGGGCGTCCACGTAGTTGACGGCCTCGCCCGGGGCGCCGGTGTACCCGGCGGGGGAACCGTTGTAGTCGACCTCCGAGCCCTTGACCTCCTTGCCCGACGAGGCCGTGAACCGGAAGTCGCGCAGGTTGCCGGTCAGCCCGACCTTGATCAGGTCCTGGTAGTGCAGGAGCCGGGCCTCCTGCTGCTCCGCGGTGCCGTTGGCCTGTGAGCCGTTCGGCGCGCCCGCGAGGCCGGAGCCGAAGCCCTGCACCCGGGGGTCGGCGTCGAAGGGGGTGCCACCGCGCACCGCGTCACGCAGGCGGTCGTTGAACGTGCCGACACCGGTGCCGGCCATGTTGGCCTGCGTGGCCTGCACGAAGCGGGCGTTGTCCGCGACCTCGCCGAAGTTCCAGCCCTCGCCGTACAGGATGATCGACTTGCCGTCGACGCCGTCGCGCGCGACCGTCAGCCGGTCGAGCGCGGCCCGCACCGCGAGGATGTTCGCCTTCGGGTGGTGGCCCATCAGGTCGAAGCGGAACCCGTCGACCTTGTACTGCCTGGCCCAGGTCACGATGGAGTCGACGACGAGCTTGCCCATCATGGCGTTCTCGGGCGCGGTGTTGGCGCAGCAGGTGGAGGAGGCCACCGTGCCGTCGTCCAGCAACCGGTGGTAGTAGCCGGGCACGATCCTGTCGAGCACCGACTTGGGGTCCTGCCCCGCGGCGTAGGTGTGGTTGTAGACCACGTCCATGACGACCCGCAGCCCGGCCCCGTTGAGCCCGGCCACCATCGACCGGAACTCGCCGATGCGGCGTGACCCGTCCGGGTCGGTGGAGTACGACCCTTCGGGCACGGTGTAGTGCACCGGGTCGTATCCCCAGTTGAACGAGTCCTTGGCGGCGGTCTTCGCGACGCAGTCCTGCTGCTGCTCGGAGTCGGCGGGCATCGAGGGCAGGTCGCACGACGGCTCGGTGCGGTCGGCCCTCTTCTCCGGGACGCTCCCGAGCCTCCCGGGCGCAGGGCGTTGGGTACTGTGGGGTGTACACACCTGTCCTGGCCCAGGTCAGGAAGTTGATGTGGCCGTCCGCGTTACGCGCGAC
>NZ_JBEZFH010000193.1:0-14691 GCF_040649355.1 Sphaerisporangium sp. NPDC049002
CATGCGTAGCTGGAGGCGCAGGAGAGCACGTGGGGGCTGCGGTACGCGAGCGCCCGCGCCCGTACGGACGCGGGGGCGCTCGCCTTCTTCTTCCGCTGGCTGGCCGGGCGGAGGATGAACCGGTTGCGAGCGGTCCAGCGGGAGCTCCTGCCCGCGCGAGCGGAGCTCGCGGAAGCGGGCGCCGCGTACCGCGCGGGGCGGGCCGAGGTGGACAGGCTGGTCGCCGCCGACCCGGACGCGGGCAGGCTGGTCGCCGCCAGGGACGACGCCCACCGTCGGCGGGAGGAGGCGCTGGCCGAGGCCGGCAGAGCGGCGGAGCTCGTACGCGCCATGGTCGAGGCCGTCATGCCGATGCCCGCCGAGACGCTACCGGCGGACCTGGCCGGCTGGGAAGGGCTGCGCGAACGGCTCGCGCACACCGTGGCGACGCTCCGCAGGCGAGCCGGCCTGCTGGCCGAGTGGCGTGCCGGGATCGGCGACGCCGAGCAGAACCTGCAGCGCGAGATCGTCCGGTACGCGGATGTGGTGGCCGCCACCTGCATCGGCACCGCGACGACCAAGTTGCTCGCCGACCTGGAGTTCGACCTCGCGATCGTCGACGAGGCCGGGCAGATCTCGACGCCGAACCTGCTCGTCCCGCTCGTACGGGCGAAGCGGAGCATCCTGGTCGGGGATCACCAGCAGCTTCCGCCGTACCTGGACGACGAGGTGCGCGAGTGGGGTGAGAACCTCGCCCGGGACGGCGCCCTGCCGCCCGCCGCCGCGCGTGAGGTCGGGGAACTGCTCAGCCGTAGCGCCTTCGAGCGGCTGTACGGAGACGTCCCCGCGGACCACAAGGTCATGCTGAACGTGCAGCGCCGGATGCCACGGGAGATCGGGGAGTTCGTCTCGGCCGCTTTCTACACCGGTGTGCTCCGCACCGATCACCCCGGCGGGCACGGTGATCCCATCTTCACCGGCCCCTTCGCCATGGTCGACACGGCGGACAGGTCCCCTGCCGAGCGCAAGGAGGAGGCCGGCGGACAGGGAGAGGACGGCAACCGTCGTGGGTACGTCAACGCGCTGGAGGCCGACCTCGTCGTCCGGCTCGTGACGCGGTACGTGCGGCGGTACAAGGACTGGGCGGTGATCGTGCCGTACCGCGCCCAGGCGGAGCGCATCCGCGCCGGGCTCGCCCATACGATCGGCGGCGGGGCCGAGGTGGCGGACAACGTCGGCACCGTCGACTCGTTCCAGGGCGGCGAGCGGGATCTCGTCGTCTTCGCCTTCACCCGCAGCAACGCGCGCGGCGAAGTGGGGTTCCTCAAAGAGCTGAGGAGACTCAACGTCGCGGTGTCCCGCGCTCGAAGACAGCTCGTGCTCGTGGGGGACACCGCGACCCTCGGCATCGCCCGTGACGAGGGCTTCCGTGTGCTCATGCGGCAGATGCTCGACCATCTCCACCGCGTCGGCGACCTGCGACCGTCCGCCGACGTCGCAGCCCGCCTCGACCTTCTCGACGACGAGTCGCTATGACGACACGTGCCATCTACCCCGCCCGGCGTGCCGTGGAGCACGCCGTCACCGTGCCCGGTGTCCGCCCGGTGCGCCTGTTCGCCGTACTGTGGCCGCTCTGGCAGGTGGAGATCACCGCGAACGTCTACGACGAGCAGGCCTACGAGATCATCGACAGATTCCTGGTCCGTGCCATCGCCGAGGGCGGCATCGACGGCAGGGACGAACTGATCGCGTTCTACTGCCTGCAACCTTCGCTGGTGGACCGTTGTCTGGCCTTTCTCACCGTGATCGGCCATCTCACGACGGATCACGGCCGGCTCCGCCTGACCGAGCTGGGCCTGCGTTCCGCGCGGGCGGGCGTCCGGTACACGCTGAAGGAGAGCAGGCAGAAGCTGCTCTTCGAGCGGTACACCGGCAGGCCGCTGCCACGGCGGCACTACCACGGCTCGGTCACCGTGCTGCCCACCCCGGACGTCCCGGAGGACATGCTCGCCGACCGCACACGGTTCCTTCCGCTGTACGCGGCGACGGCGTTCCATCCGCGGATGGTCGATGCCCTGGCGGCTCGCCCTGACAGGGCCGATTACAACCTTCCCGGGCAACTCCGCGGGATCGGCGGCGGCGCCGCGCAGGATGCCTACCTGCCCGTCTACCTGATCGAGACCGACAACCGCGACCTGCTGGCGTACACCGCGATCGGCGCGGAACGGGACGCGTTCCTGGAAGCGGTCTGCCGTGACGTCCCGGCGATCCACGCGAGGATCGACGCCGAGAACCGCCAGGACCCGCGTGACCTGTGGACCGAATGGCTCGCCGGCACCAAGCTCGGGGCGGGTCAGCCCCGGCGGCTTGCGAACGGTGTCTGGCGGGTCACGCTGACACCGGCGGCTTTCAGCGGGCCGCCGAAGCTCCCGCTGAGCCGCGTGGGCTCCTTCCAGCTGAGAAAGCACCACTTCCTGCAACTGTGGTGCGACGACGCGGAACTGCGCGGTCGTGCCGTGAAAGAGAGAGCACTCGCGATGGCGAGATCGCACGAGGTCGAGACCCAGGCCGACCTAATGGGCCGGATCGACGCCCTGGCCTCCCAACTTGAGGTGACCGGCCCGACGATCGCGCAGCTCCGTTCCTACGCGAAGAGCAACCGGCTCCATGATCACCTGGCTCATCTCGACGACCTGGGATAGCGGATCAGGCAGATCGTCAAGCGGCTCGCCGAACCTGTACCTTGCGCGTAAACGTGATGTGAGGAGAGAGCAGGCATATGAGCGTTGCAGGTGGCGCGGCCGCGAGTTCCAGCGTGGCTGAGCGGATCCGCGGCCGCATGGGGCAGCTCTCGGCCGGCGAGCGCAAGGTCGCGCGGGCTCTCCTCGCGCACTATCCGTCGGCGGGTCTGGGGTCCACCCACGAGCTCGCGGGGCGTGCCGGCGTCAGCGCCCCGACCGTCGTCAGGTTCGTCGCCCACCTGGAGTTCGACGGCTACAAGGAGTTCCAGCAGGCGCTCCGCGACGAGGTCCAGGAGCGCAGGGCCTCACCGCTGACCATCCCGCAGCGCATCACCAAGGACGACCTGCGCGCCGTCTCCGCCCACGTCTTCACCCAGGCCGTCCAGCAGACCTACGCCTCGCTCCCCGACGAGGAGCTGGACAAGGCCGTCGACCTGCTCGCCGACACCAGCAGGCACGTCACCTCCTTCGGCGGTCGTTACTCGCACCTGCTCGCCACCTACCTGGACCTGCATCTGCGGCAGATGCGCCCGGGCACGACCGTGCATCCGCAGACGCCCACCCACCACTCGGGCTTCCTCCTGGACGTCGGCAAGCGTGACGTATGCGTGGTCTTCGACTTCCGCCGGTACCAGCGCGACGTCGTCGACCTGGCCGTCCACGCGCACGGCAGGGGCGCCAAGATCCTGCTCATCACCGATCCGTGGCTCTCGCCGGCCGCAGAGGTGGCCGACCTCGTCCTGCCGGTCAGGGTCGACGGTCCGAGCCCCTTCGACTCGGTCGTTCCCGCCACGGCCGTCGTCGAGTCGATCGTGGCAGGCGTGCTCGCGAAGCTCGGCACGCACGCGGAAACCAGGATCAGAGATGCGGATGAGCTGGCGGGGGACATCACGTTCGACTGAGATGTTTCGCTGGTGACTCATTGACATCCGGATGAAATGAATGTTTCATGGCGGGCACCCCGCGCCCGAACTCCGCGTCACCCTGGAGCCCGCCTCATGGCCGACAACGCACCACGTAAGCTGCGCCTGTGGGAGGCGCTCGCCCTGTCCGTCGGGCTGATGGGCCCGACCCTGGCCATGGGCCTCAACGGACCCGGCGTCGCCGCGACCGTCGGCAAGGCCGTCCCGCTCGTCTTCGTTCTCGGCCTCATCGGAGTCGGCCTGGTCGGCTACGGCTTCTGGCGCCTGACCCAGCACTTCAACCACGCGGGCTCGGTGTACGCGCTGGCCGGCGCCACCATCGGGCCGCGCGCCGGGTTCTTCGGCGGCTTCGCGCTCCTCGGCACGTACTTGTTCTTCCTGACCTGCACCCAGGCCGCCACCGGGGTGTTCGCGCACGCGTTCCTGGAGGCGCTCGGCGTCCACGACAGCGGCCCGTGGATCATCGTCGCCGTCGTCGCCGCGCTCGGCGTCACGATCCTCAACTCGCGCGACACCCGGCTCACCGCGCGGACGCTGCTGATCATCGAGGGTCTCGGCATCCTGGCCATGCTCGTACTGGCCGCGGTCGTCGTCGGCGCCTCCGCCATCGGGTCGGGCGGCGTCACCGAGAGCGGGGGCGCGCCCACCCTGGACCTGTCCACGTTCACCTCCGGTGGCACCACCTTCGGCGCCGTCATGACCGCCACCGTCTTCGCGTTCCTGTCCTGGGCCGGATTCGAGGCATGCGCCTCGCTCGGTGAGGAGACCGACAACCCCAGGCGCAACATCCCGCGCGCTCTGGTCGGCAGTGTCGTGCTCACCGGCCTGCTCTTCGTCCTCATGATGTTCACCGAGACGATCGGCTTCGGCACGGACAAGGCGGGCATCGACGCCTTCGCCGCCGCCGAGTCGCCGCTGTCCACGCTGTCCGCCCGCTACATCGGCACGTGGTTCGCCCTCGTGGTCGCCTTCACCGCCGTGGCCTCGGCGTTCGCGAGCTCGCTGTCCTCCTCCGCGGCCGCCGCACGCATGCTCTTCGCCCTCTCCCGGGACGGTTTCGGGCCGAAGTCGCTTTCCCGCGTCGACCCCCGCACCGGTTCTCCCCGCGCCGCCCTGGTCGCCGTCGTCGGCGTCACGCTCGTCGTCGACATCGTCGTCTGGGCTTCCGGGGTCGGCGCCTTCGACGCCTACTACTGGTTCGCCACGCTCGGCGTGCTGTGCGTCCTCGTCGCGTACGCCGTGGCGGGCGTCGGCGTCATCGCCTTCACCTTCTCCGGCCGCTCCGCCATCCCGCGCTGGGAGGCCGTGTTGCCGGTGGCCGGCATCGCCTACCTGCTGTTCGTCTTCTACAAGCAGTCGTCGGGGCAGGACGCGCCGTACTCCTACTTCCCGTGGATCGCGGGCGCCTGGTGCCTGCTCGGCGTCGTGGTGATCCTCTCCGCGCCCGCCCTGGCCAGGCGCATCGGCGAGCGGCTCACCTCCGAGCTCACCGGCACGGGAAGCGCCTCGGACGAGCCGGCGGAACAGCTTCGATGAGCCTTCTCTACGACGCCGATCTCGCCGTCGTGGCCGGGGCGCAGCGGCTGCGGTTCTTCCCGCTCGCCCCGGTCTCGGGCCACGGGGCCCGCCTGGTGGAGGCGGACGGCCGCGAGCTGATCGACCTCTCCGGTGCCTGGAGCGCGGCCGGTGTCGGCTACGCGCATCCAAGGGTCGTCGAGGCCGTGGAGAGGGCGGTACGGCGGATGCCGGGGGCCAGCCTGCTCTCGGCCACCAACCCCGAGGCGGTCGCGCTCGCGGAGGAACTGCTGGCCATCACCCCTGGCGGACCCGGCCGCCGCGTGTACCTCGGCCACGCCGGCTCCGACGCCAACGCCGCGATCATCAGGAGCATCCGCGCCGCCGGTGACCGGCCGCGCATCCTGACGTTCGAAGGCTCCTACCACGGAGGGCTCGGCCCCGCCCAGCAGGTATCCGGCCTTCATGTGGCCGCCGGCGTCGAACCGGACCCCGGTCTGGTGCTCGTCCCCTACCCGGACCTCGACGCCGTCGGCACGGAGCTCGCCGCCGGCGACGTCGCCGCGGTGATCGTCGAACCGATCCTCAGCGACGGGGGAGTGGTGATCCCACCGGACGGTTTCCTCAAGGGGCTCGCCGGCCTGTGCCACCGGCACGGCACCTGGCTGGTCGCCGACGAGGTGAAGGCCGGTCTCGGGCGGACCGGCCTGCTGCACGCCTTCGAGTGCGACGGCATCGTCCCCGACCTCGTCGCGCTGGGCAAGTCACTCGGCGGAGGACTGCCGCTGTCCGCGGCGATCGGCCCGGCCGGGATCCTCGACGCCGCCGAGGGATCCTCGCTGCTCACGACCGCCGGCAACCCGGTGGCGGCCGCGGCGGGGCGGGCCGTGCTGCGAATCCTGGCCGAGGAGGAACTGCCCGCCCGCGCTGCCCGGCTCGGCGCGGGACTGAGCGCCGGGCTCGACCAGCTCCTGGTCCGGCACGACCAGGTGGCCGGGGTGCGCAACCGCGGGCTGATGGGCGGCATCGAACTGGTCGACGCCACGACCGCGGCGAAGGTCGTCTTCCGTGCCTACCAGCTCGGAGCGGTGCTCTACTACGTAGGACCGAGGTCGAACGTCCTGGAGCTCACCCCTCCGCTGGTCATCGAGGAGGAGGATCTCGACCGGGCGCTGGACATCCTCGACACGGCCATCGCCGATGTCGCGGCAGGCGAAGTGGACGACGCGGCCGTCGCGCCGTACAGAGGCTGGTGAGGTGCGCATGACATCGATGATCTTCGTGGCGACCTGCGACCTCGCGGGGCAGACCCGCGGCCGGGCCGTCCCGGCGGCGGACCACGACAACGTGCTGCGCACCGGGGTCGGCTGGGTCCCCGCCGACCTCGCGATCAGCTGCTTCGGCCCGATCGCCGAGGACAACGTGTTCGGCTCGACCGGTGACCTGCGACTGCTTCCCGACGAGTCGACCGGCGTCGACATCCCGGCGGACGGCACGCACCCGGGCGTGCGCCTCTACCTCGCCGACCAGGTACGTCCCGACGGGTCGCCGTGGCCGTGCTGCCCGCGCACCTTCGCCCGTACGGCGCTCGCGGAGTTCCGCGAGCTGACGGGGCTGGAGGTCGTGGCGTCGTTCGAGCACGAGTTCGTCCTTCAGGGCCTCCCGGACTCCCGGCCGTTCTCCTTCGGGCGCTACCGGGACGCCGAGCCGTTCGGTTCGGAGCTCGTCGAGCTGATGAGCCAGGCGGGACTCGAACCGGAGACCTGGCTCCCGGAGTACGGAGACGGGCAGTTCGAGGTCACCATGCGGCCGAGCGACGCCATGGTGGCGGCGGACCGCGCCGTGCTGCTGCGCGAACTGGTCCGCGACCTTGGCCGGCGCCGCGGCCACCGGCCGACCTTCGCGCCGCTGACCAGTCCCGAGGGCGTGGGCAACGGCGTACACGTGCACCTCTCGCTGCGCGACGCCGAGACAGGGGCGCCGGTGCTCTTCGATCACGCGCGGCCAGGGAGGCTGTCGGAGATCGGCGGCCGGTTCGCGGCCGGCGTACTCGGGCACGCCCATGCGATCACCGCCGTCACGGCGCCCAGTCCCGTGTCGTTCCTGCGGCTCACCCCGCACCGCTGGAGCGCCGCCGGCGTCTTCCTTGCCGAGCGCAACCGGGAGGCGCTGCTGCGCATCTGCCCCACCACGGCGGACGGCGACGTGGCCAGGCAACTGAACCTGGAGTTCCGCGCCGCCGACGCGACCGCGAACCCGTGGCTGGTCATCGGCACGCTCGTACGGGCCGGACTGCGGGGCATCACCGCCGCCTACCCCGATCCGAAGGTGTGGCCGGAGAACAGCACCGAGGCCGAGCTGTCGGACGTGCCCCGCCTGCCCGGGTCGCTGGACGAGGCGCTCGACGAGCTGGCCAAGGACGACGTCGCGCGGGCCTGGTTCGACGACGACCTGCTGCGGACCCACCTCGACGTCAAGCGCACCGAGCTGGCGCTGGTCGAGGGGCTCACGCCCGAGGAGAAGTGCCGGAGGATCGCCGATGTCTACTGATCTCAAGGCCGAGATCGACGAATTGGGGCTGGTCGACCACCACGTGCACGGCGCGCTGCGCGGGCCGGTGGAGCGGCCGGCGTTCGAGGAGCTGATCACCGAGTCCGACCGGCCGATCCCGCCGTGGATGACTCAGTTCGATTCGCAGCTGGGCTTCGCGATCCGGCGGCACTGCGCGCCGCTGCTCGGGCTGGAGCCGTCGGCGAGCGCGGACGACTACTGGGCCGCACGGTCCGCGGTGGCCCCTGGCGAGCTGGCCGGCACCTTCCTGCGCGCGAGCGGGACCGACCACTGGCTGGTGGAGACGGGCTACAAGGGTGACCAGATCCTCAGCCCCGTCGAGATGGCGTCCGCCGGCGGTGCCCGGGTAGAGGAGGTGGTGCGGCTGGAGGCGGTGCTGGAGGACCTGGCGGGTACGGCCCCCTCCGCCGGCGGCCTGCGTGACGGCTTCCGAGAGGCACTGGAGCAGCGGACGCGCGGCGCCGTCGGCCTGAAGAGCATCGTGGCCTACCGCCACGGCTTCGACTTCGACCCGGCGCGCCCGACCGACGCGGAGGTGCGGAAGGCCGCCGGCGACTGGCTGCGGCAGATCGGCGAGGGGGCGGCGCCACGCGTCGACGACCCGGTGCTGCTGCGGATGCTGCTGTGGGCGGGGGCCGAGACGGGCCTGCCGCTGCAACTCCACACCGGTTACGGCGATCCGGATGTCGAGCTGCATCGCTCCGACCCGCTGCTGCTGACCCGATGGCTGAAGGCGGTGGAGCACACCGGGTCCGACATCCTGCTGCTGCACTGCTATCCCTTCCAGCGCAACGCCGGCTATCTCGCCCAGGTCTTCCCGCACGTCTATTTCGACGTGGGGCTCGCGGTCAACTACACCGGCGCGCGCTCCGACGTGATCGTGGCCGAGAGCCTGGAGCTCGCGCCGTTCGCCAAGATCCTCTACTCGTCCGACGCGTGGGGCCCGCCGGAGTTGCACTACCTCGGTGCGCTGCTGTGGCGCCGCGGCATGACGCGTGCCCTGACGGCGTGGGTGGAGGAGGATGAGTGGACTCCGGCGGACGCCGCGGGTGTCGCGACGATGATCGGGCGCACCAACGCGGCCCGGGTATACGGACTGGACCTCGGATGAGCGAGCACCCCGAGCTGTGGGCGGCCCTCGATCAGGAACTGCCCGCGGCACTCTCGTTGCGCCGCCGCCTGCACTCCTCGCCGGACCTGTCCGGCGAGGAGTCGGCCACCCGCGAAGCCGTACTCGCGTCGCTGCCCGGCGGGCTGCCCCTGACCAAGGTCGCCGAGACCGGGGCGGTCGTGCGCGTCGGCGGGCCGGGGCCTGCCGTCGGAGTGCGCGGCGAGCTCGACGCGCTCGGGGTGACCGAGGCGACCGGCGTCGAGTGGAGCTCGCGGAACCGCGGGGTCATGCACGCCTGCGGTCACGACGTACACCTGGCCGCGCTGGTGGCGGTGGCCCGCGCCGTCCACAGGGTGGGAGGGCCCAAGCCGTTGCTGGTGGTCCTGCAACCACGCGAGGAGACCTATCCCTCGGGCGCGCAGGACATCGTCGAGAGCGGTGTGCTCGGCGCCGAGCGGTGCGGGGCGATGATCGGCGCGCACGTGCAGCCGGTGCTGGGGGCCGGTGTCGTCGCGTGCGTACCCGGCGGTGTCAACGCCTCGTCTGACGAATTCCAGATCAGCGTACACGGCGAGTCGGGACACGCCGCCTACCCGCACCTCACGCGCGACCCCGTGCTGGCCCTGTCGCACACGGTGGTGGCGCTCCAGAGCGTCGTCAGCCGGTCGATCGATCCTATGGCGCCGGCCGTGGTGGGGGTCTCGTCACTTCAGGCGGGCAGCGCGGCCAACGTCGTCCCCGGCGTGGCCAGGGCGCGTGGCACCATACGGGCGCTGTCGACCGCGACGCGCGAACTGCTGCACCAGCGGGTCGTCGAGGTGGCGGAGTCCGTGGCGCGCACGCACGGCTGCGAGGCGGAGGTGACCTTCGTGAAGGGGGAGCCGGTACTGGAGAACAATCCCCGGCTGGTGACGCAGGTGTCCCGGCTGCTTCGCTCGCACGGGCTGGAGGTGTCGGACACGCTGCGCTCGGTGGGCGCGGACGACTTCTCCTTCTTCGCCGAGCGGCTGCCGTCGCTGATGCTGTTCGTGGGCACCGAGACCGACGTCTCCCTGCACAGCGACCGGTTCCTGCCGGACGACGCGGACGTCGACCGCCTCGCCCGCGCGATGCTGGCCGGCTACCTCGGCGCCTGCACGGCACTGTGATGCCCGTCCATCGGTGATCCGGGCGAGGCAGGTAGGGGGACCCAGGGCGCTCGAAGAGCAGGCCGCACCTACGCGGAGGGACGAGGACGTCGATCGCTGTGAGCTCGTCGGCGATCGTGATCTGATCACGCTCCCAGCGACTACCGTCTCTTGGTTCGGCCCGCGGAAGTTCAGTGACCTGTGCGTGGACGGCTTTCGTCCACGGACTGCTGGGTTGCCCGACAAGAGACCAGACATTGACGAGGTAGCCGGCCGGACGGTAGCGGAAAGCGCTGTGTTCGCTGACGATAGCCGGGTATGGTTGATGGTGCCGCCCCCTGCTAGGGGGAGAGGAAGTGAGCCCGGGTTTACTGCCGGAACTGACAGGACCCCGGGCTTCGCGCTGTTCTCAGTCAACCGCAGCGCAGTCGATCGATGATCACACCTTCTTCGATGATCCTCAGCAGTTCCGTGTCCCCCGTGGCGGCTGTCGCGATGACACCCGCAAGGATGTCGGGAAGCCAGAGGAGTTCGTCGCACAGGGGATCGGCCCACTCCACGCGCATCTCGTCAGGTAGCGCGCTTTGCGCGCGCAGAGCGTTCACCATGTCGAGGTCCTGCTTGTTGCCCGCCTGGCCGCGCCCCTCCATGATCACGTGGGGCACGCGTCGTTGGGCGAGTTGCCAGTAGAGGTGATCCATGCATTTACGTCGAGCACGTTTCTGCTTTGACGACTGCATGTCGGTGCCCACGACCGCGATCACGTCGAGCGACAGTTCTGCAAGTGCATAGACGATCTCAAGGCGACGCTTCGGCCTTTCGTCCCGCCAGTGGAGGCGCGGCTGCTTGGAGAGAAGCAGTGCGCGAAGCGCTGCCCTGTATGTACCGACTTGGTGGTTCGGAACGACCGCGGCGGCCAGCACATAGAGTCCGGCACCGACACGCATGGACTCATCAATGTATGCGCATGACTCGCTGTTCACGATCTGTCACCGTAAGGGATCGGCATGGCATCCGCCCCTGATTCCTCGATAGTGAGCAGCCTGTTCACGGAAGGGCGCCCGGAGATCAACCGGAGCGCTTCAGGATTTCGGTGAGCTGGGAGCTTCTCGGATGTGGCGCGAGCGCGGGCGTGAGACGAAGCCAGGTTGCAGGACCTTCACCAACGCGCGGACGTCACTCTGTCCCGCCTCGGGTGAAGCGATGGTCGTGGGCCCGGTGAAGGTTCGCGAGCATCGCCCTACGCCTGGGGGGGCCACTCAGCGGCGAATGTTTCTATCCGCTTGAGGACGAGGTCCACGGCCGCGCGCTCCTCCTCCGGCGGGTAATCGAACCTCGCGAGCAGGCGCCGGATGCGGCTGCGCAGCTTGGCGCGCACCGGCTCGCGGGAGAGCCAGTCGACGCTCAGGTTCTTGCGGACGTCTCGCTACGGCCGGTGGAAGGTGATCGATCCGTGGATGTCGCCGGCCTGGATCACCGGACCCGCGATCTGTGCCTCGCCGCCTATCGTGTTCGACACATCGCGCCGCTGCTGGATGACGCGCCTCGCTTCGGCCGTCCACTCCCGCAGTTCCTTCTCGAACTCGGGATCGGCCCCGGCCAGGCTGACAAGAACCCCGGCGACATCATCGGGCGTGACGGGATCGGCCCGTTCCACTGCCGCGACCGCGGCCGATTCGCTACCGAACCGTCGCCGCACAAGTGTGGTCAGCGATGCCCAGGCATCCTTGCCCATTTCACCCGCCGCCCCGCCGGCCAGCGCGGAAATGATCGCGGTGAGCGCGGTGGGGTCCATCGCACCTCTCGACCTGGGCGGCCGAGAGCGCGTCATCCAGCACGATGACCAGACGACGTTCACTGACGATGGACTGGTAGAGCGCCGCGCGCTCCGCCAGGCCTGCGGGGATGCGCTCGGGGGCGATTCCGAATGCCCGGATGAAGTGCCCCAGCACCTCCGTCGGCTCCACGGGCTCGTCCGCCGCATGCCCGCGCAGGTCGGCGTAGAGCTGGCCGTCGGGAAAGGTGTGACGCTCCCGGTGTGCCCAGTGCAGCGCCACCGCGGTCTTGCCGATGCCGGCCGGACCGCTGACCAGCGCGACTTTGGGCACACCCGGGCCGCGGTGGTCGGAGCGTACGGAATCGAGGAGTGCCAGCGCTTCAACGCGGTCCACCAGGATGCTGCCCGCGGGGAGCTGGGACGGCTTTGGCAGGGGCTCGAATCCGCGATGCACATGGATTCCGCCCTGGACATCGCGTGCCTGGACGACAGGTCCCAGAACCGCCCCGCTCAAGTCGTTGATATGACCGTCACGGGCGTCGTCGTCGCCGGAACCGCTATTCATCACCCTGCACACATCGTGGGACGGGGGGCCTGGTGAATCGCGCTCTGCCAGTGGATGACCGTCACCTGTCGACATCGAATCGGACTTCTATGCTTGCTCGTGTCCTAAGGCCCCGTCAAGGTGGATCGCTCCTTTGGTCTGGCCGGAAATTCCGTCGGTCGGCTGGTGGGTGAGCGCGTCGATCGCTATCAGGTCGTCAGTGATCCGGACGGCTGGTTCGCCGGGGCGTCGGTGGTGCGGGCGCGGCGGGCTTCGCGGCGGTCGACGAAGCGGGAGGCGGAGACCTCAAGGCGGGCGAGGAAACCGGCGAGCTCGTCGCGGGCCTTGTCCGCCTCGGCGTCGAGTCCGGTGAGGTCGAAGACGGCCCACTGGCGCAGGACCGGCATGAGGACGTCGTCGAGGTGCAGGCGCAGGTCGTAGATTCCGGCGTTGGCGATGGTCATCGCCTTGCGGGTGAAGCCTTCGATGCCGGTGCCGGGCATCTGGAAGGTGGTCACCACGTCGGTGACGGCGCGCATGGTCTGGCTGGGGGCGAGCCGGAAGGCCGCGTCGAGCAGGTTGCGGTAGAAGAGCATGTGCAGGTTCTCGTCGGCGGCGATCCTGGCGAGCAGGCGCTCGCAGTTCGGGTCCTGGGAGACCTTGCCGGTGTTGCGATGGGACACGCGGGTGGCCAGCTCCTGGAAGGAGACGTACGCCAGCGAGTGCAGCACTCCCTCGTAGGAGTTAATGAAGCCCTCTCCCATGTGCACCATGCGGGCCCGCTCCAGGGCGACCGGGTCGACCGCGCGCGTGACCGTCAGGTAGTCGCGGATGGCGGTGCCGTGGCGGCCCTCCTCGGCGGTCCACCGGTGCACCCAGGTGCCCCAGGCCGCGTCCCTTCCGAAGGTCGTGGCGATCTCGTGGTGGTAGCTCGGCAGGTTGTCCTCGGTCAGCAGGTTGACGATGAGGGAGACCCGCGCCTCCTCGGGGATCGCCGAGTCGGTCTCGGCCCAGGCCTCGCCGCCGAGGACGCCGTCGAAGTCACGCCCCTGCGACCAGGGGACGTACTCGTGCGGGAACCACTCTTTGGCCACCGTGAGATGCCGGTCCAACTCCCCGGCGACCACGGGCTCCAGCTCGAACAGCAACTCGGTGTCAGTGAACGCGCGCACAGGATCATCCCCCAATAGGCTACGAAACCGTAACCTACGCTAGTGTAAGTTCGAGCCGCCCGTGGCATCGTCGAGCTCGACCTGAGGGCCAGCCGGTGAAACCGTCCCCCGGGTCCTTCCCTCACACTCCCCGATCCGGGCGAGGCCGGGCATGGTGTTCCGATGACGTGGCTCGCGCCACGCGCGTCCACGGAGGGTTCGCCGCGCTGGTGGGCAGCGAGCGCTCGCTGCATTGAACCGTCGGGTTGCCGCCCTTCCGGCCATCTGATGATCGGCACTCATTTCGTTGACCAGCGGTGGAGTTCGGCGAGTTCGGGGAGGGGTGGGAAGATCAGGCGGTCGCCGGAGAGAGTGGGGAGGGCGAAGGCGACGGCCTTGCCGGGGGTGGCGGTGGTGAGGGTGATGGCCGGGTAGGTCTGGCAGCGGCCGTGAGAGAGCCGGTGGGCCAGGAGCAGGCCGCGGCCGTTCTCGGAGAGAAGGGGGAGGCCGATCTCCTTCACCGAGTGCAGCAGATTGAGGATGAGGCTGATCTCGTGCAGGTCGGGGTCGCCGTCGACGATCTCGCACCAGGTGGGGATGCCGTCCAGGCTGAAGACGCGCAGTTCGTACGGTGGGCGGGCGTGCTTCTCAGCGTTGGCGGCAAGTTCGGCGACGATGAGTTCGGCGGTGTCGATGTCGTCGCCGGGCAGGCCCACCTGCTGGAGCACTTCCCGGACGATGGTGCGGGCGCGGCGTGAGGCCGAGCCGGGTTGCAGGACCTTCACCAGCACGCGGATTTCGCTCTGTTCCGCTGCGTTGCTGTCCCGACCCGTCGTCCCGGTGTGCGGCCCTGTCGGCGGGGGAGCCGGGCTTTCGGCGGGGTGGTGTTGAGCACCGAGAGGTTTGTCGCCGGCTGGCCGCATGAGCACGCTCCGTTCGCTGTGGGTGCAGTGCACAGCAGGAAACGCCAGGGTGGTCGGAGGAGTGAACGTCAACGCCTGCCCGTTGGCCGCCGGCCGTTGGGGTCCGTTCCGGAGGTGGATGTCAACCGGCCGTTGGTGGACCCCGACCGGGCGCTGGCGAAGGACAGCTGAGCGCGACCGGGCGATAGCTGAATGCGAGTGAGCGAAAACTGAGCGTTTTCGCGAGGGGTGGCGGGGTCACGTCCAGCGGAGTGGTGTATGAGTTGATCTCTGCGTGATCCTGTTTCTGCAGGTTAAGCGGTTAGTGTCTGCGGCTTCGGGTTTTGCTG
>NZ_JBEZFH010000194.1:0-14595 GCF_040649355.1 Sphaerisporangium sp. NPDC049002
CAATGACATGGATATGGCGATTTCTGCCATCAGGGCGCGCGCGGTCGCGAGTAATGATCAAAGTGAGGGGGATTTCCGGGCAGCGGTCCCGGGGCAACTTCGTCCGGATCCCGGTCGTGACGAGCAGGCGCAGCGAGGCTGAGATCGTCCGCTTCCGCACCGTGGAGCTGCTGCGCCGGCACCGCATCGAGCTGGAGCTGCCGCCCACGCTGCTCGACATCCTGCTACAGAGCTTCGCCGACCTGCGCGCCGCCGCCGCGTCGGCCACCAGCGACGACGAGAAGCTCGAGTCCGCGCTGTCGACGGCCGAGCAGATCGGCGTGCTGGAGGACGCCATCCTGCACAGCAACTTCTTCGGCGACCGCACCCTTCGGGCCGAGACGCTCGCGGGCTCGCTGGTCGGCTCGCTGGCCCGGCGCACCCCCGAGGACCTGGCCATCCTGAACAAGTACTGGCACGGCGTCGTCGAACCCCGCAGCAAGAACGACGGCGGCCTGTGGCCGGAGTTCCTCGAGGGCGGCCGCCAGGCCATCGCCACGCTGTCATGAGCGCTGGCATGGGCCCCTTCGGCGCGCTTCGCGGGCAGCTGGTCGACGCCGCCACCGCGTTCGCCGGCGCTCCCGACGCCCTGGCGGGCATCCTGGCAGGCCTGGTGGACGACGTCGACCGCGCGCTGCGCGAGGAGCTTGAGATCTTCCCGGTGTGCCACCACTCACCGGCCTCGGCGCTGGCCATGGTGCGCCGCCTGCGGGAGAAGCAACCCAAGGTCGTCTACCTGGAGCTCTGTGAGGACCTGCGGCCGCTGCTGACCGAACTGCGCAACTGCCGCCTCCCCGTGGCGTTGCAGGCGTTCGCGACCGACCTCGACGGCTTCCCGCCGGCCTGGGGTCCACTCAGCGTGGTGGCCCCCATCACCGAGGCGTCGGCCGAGTACCAGGCCATCTCCTACGCGCTCGAAACGCCCGGCGTCGAGCTGGTGCTGGTGGACCGCTCGTCGGACCACGTCTTCCAGTGGGCGCCCAAGGAGGAGCCGGAGGCGGCGGGGCACGGGGACGACGCCGCGCTGCACGGCGACGCCGTGGGCATCGAGATCGGCGACCTGCGCCCCCGCTTCGCCGAGCTCGAGGAGCACCTGATGCGCCACGGCAAGGTGAGGCACTGGTCTGAGTGGTGGGACCAGTACGTGGAGCAGCCCCTGGCCGGCGCGGACTACGACACCTACCGGCAGGTCATGGTGCTCGTCGGCAGCCTGTTCCGGCGGCTTGGCCCCGGCGGCGACCGGCTGGCCAGGGACGAGGACCGCGAGCGCTACATGTGGACCCGGATGCGCGAGCACCTGGCCGCGTCGGGCGCCGATCCGGCGCAGTGCCTGTACGTGTGCGGCGCGTTCCACGCCGCAAGCCGGGTCGAGCAGTTCGGCCTTTCCGCCGAGGCGCCGGACTTCGACATCAGCCCGCGCACGGCCACGCGCTGGCTGTACGGGCTCGTCCCCTCCAGCCACTCGGCCATCGAGGCCCAGTTCGGGCTGGCCTCCGGCTCGGTGTCGATCGCCGCGGCGACCTGGGCCAAGGCCGCGGCGCGCGGCGGCCACACCCCCTTCCAGCTCGCGGGCCAGAAGGGCGCCCGCAAGCGGTCGGCGCGCGCCCGGCAAGCGGTGCCCGTCCCCCGGGCCCCGGTCACCGATCAGCTTTCCGGCTTCCTGTCGAGGCCGCCCGCCCTGGACGACCTCGACGAGACCGAGCTGCTCGGCTGGTGTGTCGACATCGTCAGGCTGGCCCGCCGCAACGGGTATCTGGCCGGCACGGCGGACACCATCGCCGTGTTCGAGACCTCGATCCTGCTCGCGGGGCTGCGCAACAGGGCGAGGCCCACGCCGTACGACTTCCAGGACGCGGCCGTCACGTGCATCGAGAAGGACGTGGTGCCCGGCCGCCGCGACGTGCGCCGCCTGTGCGAGATCCTCCTCGGCGGCGACCGGGTCGGCGAGGTCGGCTACGACGCCCTGCCGCCGCTGGCCCGCGACGTGTTCGACCGGCTGAAGCCGCTGGGGCTCGACCTGGAGAAGCGCACGATCCAGCGGGCGCTGCTGGACCTCGGCGCGGACCCCGGGCTGGTGGCCTGCTCCGACCTTCTGTGGATGCTGCGCTACCTGCTGCCGCGGGAGGCGGTCCGGCCCATCATGGGCGAGCGCAGGCTGGGCGAGCGGTCGATCCAGGAGAGCTGGGACCTGTCGTTCGGCCGCTACCAGCGCTCCATCA
This sequence comes from Sphaerisporangium sp. NPDC049002, assembly GCF_040649355.1. Lineage (NCBI taxonomy): Bacteria > Bacillati > Actinomycetota > Actinomycetes > Streptosporangiales > Streptosporangiaceae > Sphaerisporangium > Sphaerisporangium sp. NPDC049002. The sequence goes on from NZ_JBEZFH010000194.1 coordinate 2,259, forward strand.
TCGAGCTCGGCTACGAGGGCGTCACCATCGAGCAGGTGCTGGAGCGGCGGCTCCGCCGTACCGTGTGGCAGCCGGACGCCACGGCGGCCGTCGCCCTCGCGGCGGTCGAGGACGCCGTGCTCTACCTCGGCGGCGGACGGTTGGCCGACCAGCTCGGGGCGCGGGCCGTCGAGCTGCTGGCGGCCGAGCGCACCGTGGACGACGCGCCGGAGGTGCTGCGCCGGATCCGGCGGCTGCTCGCCCACTACCGCGCCACCGAGCCGGCACTTCCCACCTGGTGCGAGGCGTTCGTCAGCGGCGGGTACGCGCACTACTGCACCCTGCTGCCGACCGCCTTCGTGGACGAGGACACCGGCATCCGGCAGGTGGGCGCCATGCTCGGCTTCCTGTTCGGCATGGAGAGCCTCGCGCTAACGCTGGGATGCGACCGCGCGCAGCTGCAGCTCGCCGTGAGGCAGTCCCATCCCGAGGCGCCCGCCAAGGTGGCGCTGCTGTGGGCCGCCCAGTGCCGGCTCGGCCTGCTGCCGCCGGCCGAGTTGCGGTCGCGGTGCGACGAGCTGCTGGCCAACCCCCTCGTGCTCCCGTCGTTCCCCCTGTACATCACGGGATTCGTGCAGGCCATGGAGCCCGCGCCTGCGCTCTCGGGCTTCGTGGTGGAGGTGATCTCCAAGGCCTTCGGGCGGCTGCCCGACGCCGTCCTGCTGCCGTGGCTGCCCAGGCTGATCACGATGCTCCGCGACCAGGCGGGCGAGCTGATGCCGATGCTCGTACGCGAGGCGGGCCGCACGTTCCCGGGCAGCCTGGCCTCGGTGGACGCGTGGGTGCCTCCATGGAGCGCGGAGGGGACGCGGCCGGCGACCGAAACCGCGCCGCGTCCGGCCCCGGTGTCCGCGGGGCCGGTGTCCGAGCTGCTGGTGGGGCATCCCACGGCGTGCGACGCGGTGGCGGAGCTCCTCGGGTGCGACGCGGGGTGGCGGGATCCCGTGGCCTGCGCGTCCGATCACCGGGAGGTGAGCGCGCTGCTGGCCGGGCACCCCGAGCCCGCCCTCGCCGTGGCGGGCCTGCTCGCCTGATCCGGCCTGAGTCCACGCCGGGGGTCCGGCAGCACGGCCACCGGCCCATGTCAGCCGTCGTAGCGGTCTTCGAAGCGGGTGAAGGCCGCCTCCTGGTTCCATTCGGCCCTCGCCTTGGGGCTGGCCTTCAGCAGAGCCTTGCACGCGGCCGGAGGCGTGGCGCCACCGAGCGGCGTTCCAGCGCACTCCGGCACGGGAACGTAGTCGTCGGGCGCACGCCAGAGGCCTCGGCCCTGGAGGAAGCCGTGGTCGAGCGCGGCTCTGGCCATGGTCTTCACATCGGCGTAGCGCAGCCCGTAGGACGTGATCGCCCGCTCGTACTCCCCGCTCAGGTCGGTGTGCTCGATGCCCGCGTCGTCGGTGACGAGCGTGACCGGCACTCCCGCCTTGCGGTAGGCCGCGAACGGATGCCGGTCGCCGCATACCTTGAGGATCTGGCAGTTGCTGGTGAGGGCGATCTCGACGAGCACGTGCTTGCCCGCCATCTCGGCCAGCAGGCCGGCCGACCCGTCCTCGCCGGCGATGTCGACACCGTGCCCGATGCGCTCGGCCTTGCCCGTGCGTACGGCCTCGCCGATGTGGAACCGCAGGTCCCCGGCCGGAGCGATGCCGGGGGCGAGCTCGCCCGCGTGCAGGGAGATGTGGGCCTTGGAGTAGAGGCCCCGCAGGTAGCCGAGCATGCGCATGTGCAACCGGTAGTCGCGCAGCGCGACCTTGTCGTCCTCCGGTGCGACCAGGTTCAGACCGGCGTAGCGCTCGTCGGCCTCGGCCAGCTCGAACGCGAGCAGCATCTGGGCGAAGACGACCTCGGGAGCGCTCGTGCGGGTGACCTGGAGGACGAAACGCACCGGCAACTCACAGCCCGGGTCTGCGCCGTTCTTGCCACAGCCGAGGGTGGCTCGCATCTCCTTCAGGTCCGCGTCCGCGTCCGCGCGCGCCGCCTTGACGATCGCGGCCATCGCGCCGCCGGCCAGCAGCCGGTCGCGCAGCCGCGCCGGATCCGGGTCGTACCCGACCTTCTTGGCGAGTTCCCCGATCGCCCCCGACTGGCGGGACAGCATGGCCTCCACGGCGAACTCGTTCTCGGCCGCCGCCCGGGATGCGACGACGGCGAGCATCTCGCCCTTGTGGGCGGCCGCGGCGCCGAACTTGCCGAACGTCGCGAAGAAGTGGTCGTGGCCCGACTCGGCGCCCGGAGTGAAGCCCTGCATCGACCACGCCCGCACGACGTCGTCGCCGAAGGAGCCGTCCGTGGCCGCGTCACGGGCCGGTCGCTGCCCGGCGTGGCACGGCGGAGCCGAGGCGACGAAGGACGTGGTGTCGACGCACAGTCCGTCGCGCATGGCCGAGCCGAGAAGGCCCCTGGTCGGCACGCTGCCCGACAGATGCGCGTGGATGTCGGCGCCCTTCGGCAAATCCAGGGTGAACTCGCGGAGCCTGCCCGGCTCGTCGCGGATCCCGTCCAGGTACGCCTCGACCCTCGCGGCCGCGTCCCCGGCGGCCATCCCTCGCGCGGGTGCCGCCGCCATTCCTGTGGTGATCGTGACCGTGGCCACGATCGTGGCCAAGAGTCTGCTTCGTCGGCTCTGAATCATGCGCGCCAGCCAAGCAGGATGATCGTCGACGGTCCCGCGACCTGGTCACTCCTTTCCCTTGGGCCAGCCCCGATTTGGAGCGGGCACCGGATGGCGGCCACCTGCCCTCACGTACGTGACCGTCCGCCTCACGAAGATCCGGTGAGGCCCCGACCAGGCTCGATCACCGTGTGCGCGGGGTGGCGCGGAGTGCTCGCGTCTCGTCGAAACGCTTCCCCAGGTCCTCGGACGTCCCGGCTCTCAGGCGATCTTTGGTGTGGCGCGCACGCCGAGGTGGATGTACGGGGAGCCGTCGGCGAGCTCGTAGAAGACGGCCGACAGCCACTGCGGCTCGCCCTCCGGGCGGCCGGCGAAGGTGGTGTCGTCCACCGGGACGAGGTCGAAGGCCAGATCCGGCTGAAGCCCGGCCAGCGCGCCGGTGGCCTCGGCGAACAGCGCGAGCCTGCCGTCGCGGACCGTGAGCGTCATCCGGGTGCCCGCCCGCTCGTACACGCCGGCGTAACGCTCGACGTCGGTCTCGAACGGCTCCGCCGGGGGGCCGAGGACGGGGGGCACGGCCAGGCCGAGCAGGTCGTCGAAGAGCTCGGTGGCCAGAGCCTGCTGGAACGCCGCGGTGTGCCCGCCGTTGGCCAGCAGGCAGACCACCGTCTCGCTGCCGGGGACCATCCAGAGCATGGCGGCCTGGCCGATGGTGTTGCCGCCGTGGGAGACGATCAGCCGGCCCTCCCACTCGTTCAGGATCCAGCCGATGCCCCACTGCTTCCCGATCGTTTGGGGGTTGGGGACGTCCACCTGCGGCTCCCACATCGCCCGGGGGTCCGTGAGCAGCCCGGTGCCCAGGTGCGCGCGGGCGAACGCCACGACGTCGGCGGGCCTGGCGCAGATCAAACCGGCCGGGCCACCGGAGCGCATCAGGCCCCAGACGGGGGCGGGCCGGCCGTCCATGTGGCCCATGGCGGAACGGAAGCGCAGGACGTCCTCCGGCAGGGTCCAGGTGTGGGTGAGGCCGAGCGGCTCGATGATCTGCTCGCGCAGCGCGGCGTCCCACACCTTGCCGGTGAGGCGCTCGACGACGCGCCCGGCGATGACGAACCCGGAGTTGCAGTACGACTGGGTGACGCCGAGGGGGTGGTTCTGCGGCAGGTCGGCGCACGCCCGCACGTACTTCTCCACGCAGTCGTCGCCCCGGCCGGTGTCGAGGAACAGGTCTCCGTCGATGCCTGAGGTGTGCGTGAGCAGGTGCCTGATCGTGACGGTCTTGGTCACCTCCGGGTCGGCGACGGCGAACTCCGGCAGGACCTCGGCGACCGGGGTGTCGAGCGTCAGCTCGCCCCGTTCGACGAGGAGCATGATCTGCGTGGCGGTCCACACCTTGGTGATCGAGCCGATCTGGAAGAGGGAGTCGGTGGTCACCTCCACCCCGGTGTCCACGTTCAGCACTCCCGCGGCGAATTCGTGCACCTCCCCCTCGTGCAGGAAGGCCAGGCTCGCGCCGGGCACCTCGTACTCGGCGATCAGCCCTTCGAGACGGGCGTGCCAACGACGGGGTTCCACTGCTTCAGCCACTCGGCGATCCTTTCGTTGCAGTCCACCCGATGGGACGGGCGGCCGTTGAGGATGAACAGGGAGCTCGGGTACCTCGCCCGGACACATGTGAGCGTGTGGGGCCGGCGAAACGGATACCAGATCTCCACGCGGGCCGAACGCGGCGGGTTGGCCGGGCCGGGCTTCCCGAGTTCGGCCGGCGTGATCGGTGCCGCGCCGACCGGAGGTGGCGCTCACCTCCTGGTTCGCATAAATATCAACATCGGCGGCGTCCGGCCATTATGATCATTCTGGTCGGGGATGTCACGATATTTGGCCTTGTCAACCGTTAACGACCAGCGAAGCACATCCTCCAGAGGGAAACGCATGCGAGACGGGTTGAGGCGTCCCCACGACCGGCGACACGGCACTCGCCCCACCGGCGAGCTTCACCGGCAGCGGCCGGAGCCCTTTCCGCACGGCCCTGATCTCCCGCCCACCCCTCGCATGCGGCACGTGACTGTGAAGGGAATCCATGAAGAGGCGGTTATTCACTGCTGCGCTCGCCGGACTCGCGCTGACGACCTCGCTCGCGCGACCGGCCCTCGCTGACCCCACTCCCCGTGAGCCGGCGGCCGCGGGGGCCGCGACCTCAGGCTGGCGCCCCTCGGCGCCGATCCAGTGGGCGGAGTGCGGCACCACGTACAAGGGCGAGTGCGCCACCCTCAAGGTGCCGATCGACTGGACGAAGCCGAGCGGGCCGACCCTTGACCTGGCGATCGGCCGGCTCAAGGCGCTGGACCCGGCCAAGCGCATCGGCGTGCTGGTCATCCACCCGGGCGGCCCCGGTGGCTCGGGGATCAGCCCGTTCATCGTCAACCGCGCCATCCCGGACAGCGACCCGATCCGGCGGTACTTCGACCTCGTCAGCCTCGACCCGCGCGGCGTCGGCCGCAGCACCCAGGCGGTGTGCAGCGAGGACCTGGTCCGCCGTACGCCTTTCACCTATCCCGCCGGCGAGGCGGAGTACCGGGCCTTCCTGCGGTTCAACGCGGACCTGTCGAAGGACTGCCGTAAGCAGACCGGCCCGCTGTTCGACCACGTGGACACCACCAGCGCGGCCCGCGACGTCGACGCGATCCGGGTGGCACTCGGGGAACGCCAGATCAGCTTCTTCGCGATCTCCTACGGCACGCAGGTCGGCCAGCAGTACGCCGAACTGTTCCCGCGCAACATCCGCGCGATGGCGATCGACTCCAACATGGACCACAGCATCACCTCCGCGTGGCAGTACCTGAAGACCACGACGGAGGACTTCGAGGGCAGCTTCCTCGAATTCGGCGAGTGGTGCGGCGCGACCACGGCCTGCGCGCTGCACGACCAGAAGGTCGTCGAGGTGTGGGACGGGCTGCACGCCAAGGCGGAGGCCGGCGACCTGAGGGACCCCGCCGACGGCCACCCGATCTCCGCCGAGGAACTGCGGGTGGGACTGTTCGGCTCCATGTACGGCCCGAGCGGCTGGTTCGAGACCGCCGGCTGGCTGAAGGCCCTCGCCGAAGGCACTCCCCCGGCGCTCAAGGCCACCGCCAAGGCGGAAGTGGTCAACAACCCCTACCCCGCCATCTGGTGCTCCGACTGGAAGTGGGACGTCAAGAGCTTCTCCCAGCTCGAACAGTACCGGCGGCGGCTCGAAACGGTCGCCCCGCACACGAAGCTCTCGCCGTTCTGGTCCGACGTGGTGGGATGTCTCAACTGGCAGGGCCCGGTGTCCAACCCGCAGCACCGGCTCAGGATCAGCGGCAACCCGCCCATCCTGGTGGCCACGGCCCGCTACGACGTCGGCACCCCGGCGGCCTGGAACCACGCGGCCGCCCAGCAGATCCCGCGGTCGGTCCTGTTGGAGTACGAGGGCGTCGGGCATGGCCAGTTCCGCAACAGCGTCTGCGCCCACGACACGATCGAGAAGTACCTGATCGAGCTCAAGATGCCGCGACCCGGCACCCGCTGCGCCCCCGAGTACCCGGCGCAGCCGTTCGCCGGGACGAACTCGGCGAGGAACTGGCCGCTCACCCGGACCGGCCGGCCCGTCCACGCCCCCTGACCTCCCTTCCCCGCGACATCCCCGGCAGCGCCCGCGTCCCGCGGGCGCTGCCGCCGTTTCTCCTGCCCCCCTGTCCTGTTTTGGGCCTTGTACGGCATTGAAGTCGGGGCTACGATCGCGACAACTCTTAGGAAACTTTCCTATAAGAAGGCGTTCCAAGGGCACCCCCCGCCCGCCGTCGATGCCCGGTGACCCCTCGCACCCGGGCGACAGAAGGGTTGTCACCCCCCATGAAGCGAACATCCCGGAAGCGAACGCCCCGCCTCCTGGCGCTGGCAGTCTCGTTGCTGCTGGCGGTCATAGGCGTCCTCGTCACGCAGACGTCGGCCCAGGCCGCCAACCTCCTCGCCAATCCGGGCCTGGAGACCGGATCCCTCTCGCCCTGGTCCTGCACCGGTGGGCTGGGTTCGGTGGTCGGCTCCCCGGTCCGCTCCGGGACGAAGGCGCTCGCCGGCGCGGCCAGTGCCTCCGACAACGCCCAGTGCATCCAGTCGGTGACCGTCAAGCCGAGCACCGCCTACACCCTGACCGCCTGGGTGCGCGGCAGCTACGTCTACCTCGGCGTCAACGGCGGCGGTTCCACCTGGACCTCGTCGGCGACGTACACGCAGCTCTCGGTCGCCTTCACCACCGCGGCCGGCCAGACCACCGCCGTGGTCTACCTGCACGGGTGGTACGGGCAGGGCACCTACTACGCCGACGACATCAGCTTCGACGGGCCCGGCGTCCCCCCGTCGAGCACGCCCACGCCCACGCCCACCTCGACGCCCACGCCCACTACGACGCCCACCACGACACCCACCCCGACGCCTACGCCGACCCAGACGGGTGGCACGTGCGCGGTGAAGTCGAGGCCGGCGGGCAAGGTCCTCCAGGGGTACTGGGAGAACTGGGACGGCGCGTCGAACGGTGTGCACCCGCCGCTCGGCTGGATTCCGATCACCGACTCCCGCATCAAGGCCCACGGCTACAACGTGATCAACGCGGCGTTCCCCGTCATCCGCTCCGACGGAACCGTCCTGTGGGAAGACGGCATGGACGCAACCGTCAAGGTCGCCACCCCGGCCGAGATGTGCCAGGCCAAGGCCGCCGGCCTGACGATCCTGATGTCCATCGGCGGAGCGACCGCCGGCATCGACCTCAGCTCCAGCGCCGTCGCCGACCGCTTCGTGGCCACCATCGTGCCGATCCTCAAGCGCTACAACTTCGACGGCATCGACATCGACATCGAGACCGGCCTCAGCGGCAGCGGCAACATCAACCAGCTCTCCACCTCGCAGGCCAATCTCATCCGCATCATCGACGGCGTGCTCGCCCAGATGCCGTCCAACTTCGGCCTGACCATGGCGCCCGAGACGGCGTACGTCACCGGGGGCAGCGTCACCTACGGCTCGATCTGGGGATCGTACCTGCCGATCATCAAGAAGTACGCCGACAACGGCCGCCTCTGGTGGCTGAACATGCAGTACTACAACGGAAGCATGTACGGCTGCTCCGGCGACTCCTATTCCGCCGGCACGGTTCAGGGGTTCACCGCCCAGACCACCTGCCTGAACAACGGCCTGGTCATCCAGGGCACGACGATCAAGGTCCCCTATGACAAGCAGGTCCCCGGCCTGCCCGCCCAGAGCGGAGCCGGAGGCGGCTACATGGCGCCCTCTCTGGTGTCCCAGAGCTGGAACAGCTTCAGCGGCGGCCTCAAGGGTCTGATGACCTGGTCCATCAACTGGGACGGATCGAAGAGCTGGACCTTCGGCGACAACGTCAAGGCGCTACAGGGCCGCTAGCCCGCGGCCGGAGTCGGCGGCCGCTCCCGGATGTTCGGGGGCGGCCGCCCCAGGTCGGCCACGGGTCACCCGCTCAGGTCACCCGCAGGTCGGCCTCGCGGGTCAGGCGCTCGGGTCAGGCGCTCGGGTCAGGCGCTCGGGTCAGGCGCTCGGGTCAGGCGCTCGGGTCAGGCGCGGGCGGGCGTCCCCGTGGTAGAGCCGCGCACGACCAGCTCGGTGGCGAGCTCGACGTGGTGGGAGTCGACCCGTTCCCCCGCGGCCAGGCGCAGCGCCGTGCGCACCGCGACGCCGCCCATCTCCCGCAGCGGCTGGCGCACCGTGGTCAGCGGTGGGGAGGCCGTCTGGGCGAGCTGGGTGTCGTCGAAGCCCACGATGCTGAGGTCCTCGGGCACGCGTAGCCCCCGCGCCCTGGTGGCCTCCAGCACGCCGAGGGCGATCTCGTCGCAGCCCGCGAAGATGGCCGTGGGCGCCTCGGGCAGGTCGAGCAGGGCCGCGCCGCCCGCCACGCCGTCCTGGTAGAGGAAGCGCCCCGTCCGTACGTGACCTGGGGGAATCGGAGCGCCCGCGGCCTCCATGGCGGCGCGGTAGCCGTGCAACCGGGCCTGGTTGCAGGCGGCGGTGGCCGGGCCGCCGAGGTAGGCGATGCGCCGGTGCCCGAGCGCGAGCAGGTGCTGCGTGGCGGCCAGGCCTCCGGCGAAGTTCGTCGAGCCGACGCTGGTGACCTGGGTCTGCGGCAGGTTAAGCGGGTCGATCACGACCAGTGGCAGCCGCGCGCGGGACAGGGCGGCGAGCTGCCCGGCGGTCAGCTCGCCGGTGACGGCGATCAGTGCGCGCCGCCCGGCCGCGACCAGGTCGCGCGCCCACACCCCGGTGCGGCCGGCGTTCGTCCGGATGCTCACCACGATCGCCACGTCGAGCTCGGCCCCGGCCCGCACCGCGCCCTGGACGATCTCGGTCGAGTACGCGTTGAGATCCGCGTCGAACTCCACCTCTATCGTGCCGGCCGCCGCCGCCTCGCCCCGGCGCTGCGGCGGCGCGACGTAGTCGTGCTGCTCCAGCAACGACTGCACGAGGGAGCGGGTCGACGGGGCGACGTCGCTGCGGCCGTTGAGCACCTTCGACACCGTGGCGACCGACACGCCCGCCGAGGCCGCGACCGTGGCCAGCGTGGCCCGTCTACGACTGGCCGGCATTCGTCCCTCCCTGTCGCGTGGCGCCCGAGTCCGGCGCCGGTTCCACGTCCACGGGCGTGACGAGCCGCCGGCCCCGGCCGACGTGCCGCAGCGGGCCGGTCAGCCGTACGTGGCCCCGGCACGGCAGGTCCGAGGCCGACGTGCCCGCGAACACCTCCAGGTCCCCGGGCTCGACGACGCGCCGCAGGTCGCGCCCGGTGAAGGCGGTACGGTCGGCGGGCACGGTGAAGGTCGCCCGCGCGCTCGCGCCGGGCTCCAGCCGGACCCTGGCGAACCCGGCGAGCTGCCGTACCGGCCGGGTGACCTGGGCGAGCACGTCGTGCAGGTAGAGCTGGACGACCTCCTCGCCCGCCCGGCCCCCGGTGTTGCGCACCAGCACGGACACGGTGAACTCACCGTCGGTGGGCACCTCGGCGTCGCTGACGCGCAGATCGCCGATCTCGAAGGTGGTGTACGAGGCGCCGTACCCGAACGGGAACAGCGGGGTGGGGTCGAGGTTGCTGATGCCGTGGCTGTTGGAGCCCAGCGGCGGCTGCAGGTAGGTGCCCGGCTGCCCGCCCGGGCCGCGCGGGATCTGCACCGGCAGCTTCCCGCTGGGCTGCACCCGGCCGGACAGGACGCCGGCGATGGCCGCCCCGCCCTCCTCGCCGGGCATGAACGCCTGGACGAGCGCGGCGGCCCCGCCGGCCACCTCACCCAGCGCGTACGGGCGGCCGGACACGACGACCACCACGACCGGCGTGCCGGTGGCGGCCAGCTCGACCAGCAGGTCCTCCTGCGCCCCGGGCAGCCGCAGGTCCTCGGCGTCGCAACCCTCGCCCGAGGTCCCCTGCCCGAACAGCCCGGCCAGGTCGCCGACGACGGCCACGCACAGGTCGGACTCACGGGCCGCCCGGAGCGCGGCGGCGAAGCCGGACCGGTCCTGGTCCCGCACGTCGCAGCCTCGCTCGTAGATCAGCTCGGTGCCCGGCAGCTCGGCCCGCAGCGCGTCGAGCAGGCTGGGCGCGTCCACGCCGAGCCCGAGGCCCGGATGACGGGGCAGCACGTGGTTGGGGAAGGCGTAGCAGCCCATGAAGGTGCGCGGGTCGTCGGCGCAGGGCCCCACCACGGCCACCCGGCGTGGCTCCGTACGCCCCTCGCCGAGCAGCGGCAGCGCGGTGCCCGCGTCGAGCAGCACGATCGACCGCTCGGCCAGCTCCCTGGCCAGGGCGCGGTTGGCCGGCGAGTCCAGGTCCACGGCCTCCGCCCCTGCCACCGACTTCTCCGGCGTCCAGCCGGGGTCCAGCAGCCCGAGCTGCACCTTCTGCGTGAGCAGGCGGCGGGCGGCCCGGTCGACCAGGGACTCGGGCAGCTCGCCCCGCCGCACCCGCTCGGCCAGCTGCTGGCCGAAGCCGAGCGTGTCGGGCAGCTCGACGTCGATGCCCGCGGTGAGCGCCTGCGCCCCGGCCTCGTCGGTGTCCGCGGCGACCTGGTGCGTCGTCGCGAGGAACGGGACGGCCCAGTAGTCCGACACGACCGTCCCTGTGAATCCCCACTCGTCGCGCAGCAGGTCGGTCAGCAGCCACGAGTCGGCGGCGGCGGGAACGCCGTCGACGTCGGAGTAGGAGTTCATGACAGAACGCGCGCCGCCCTCGACGATGGCGGTCTCGAACGTCGGAAGGATCATGTCCAGCAGCTCGCGCCGGCCCATCGGCACCGGGCCGTGGTTGCGGGCCCCCCGGGAGGCGGAGTATCCGGCGAAGTGCTTGAGCGTGGCGATGATCCCGGCGCTCTCCAGGCCGCGCACGTAGGCGGCGCCGAGCATCGCGACGAGGTACGGATCTTCGCCCATGGTCTCCTCGACCCGGCCCCAGCGGTAGTCGCGCACCACGTCCAGCACCGGCGAAAGGCCCTGGTGGACGCCCACGGCGCGCATGTCCCGCCCGATGGCGGCGGCCATCCGCTCCACCAGGTCCGGGTCGAACGTCGCGCCCCAGGCGATGGCCGCCGGGTAGACGGTCGCCCCGTAGCTGGTGAAACCGGTGAGGCACTCCTCGTGGACCAGTGCCGGGATGCCGAGCCGGGAGCTCCTCACCACCTCGCGCTGCAGCCGGACCACCTCCGCGGCGCCCTCCGCCGCGGTCACCGGAGCGCTCCCGAACACCCGCGTCAGGTGGCCGAGCCCGTGGCGGATCGCCTTCTCGAAGGGCACCGTCCCCGAGGCCGCGAAGACGTCCTGCATCGGGGCCACGTTCAGCGGGCCCGCGGCGTCCTCGTCGGGCTCCACGCCCTGGTCGGTCTGCATGTCGTTGCCGATCCACCGGCTGCCGAGCTGGCCGACCTTCTCCTCCAGGGTCAGGTTCTCAAGGAGGGCGCCTACCCGGTCGGCCACGGGGAGTGCCGGGTCCTGCCACGGCCGGAGGATCTGGTCCGCTGCGGAGGTCCCATCTAGCGCCGTCATCTGCTCTCCTCAAGAAAGACCTGTTCCCGCGATCGCCCCGAAACGTTTCGACGCCTGTGGCGGCTCTGCTCTTCGGCGGGAGATCACCAGGTAAACGCCCGTGCGAAAGTACTTTACACACGCCAAATCCGGAGCCGGCGAGGGCGTGAGACCACCCTTGACAGGCAAGTGGAGGAAATCTAAATTGGCGTGCCACGCGGCCTGTTTCGAAAATGTTTCGACAAGCTGAGCTCAAGGAGGAGCGGACGCGTGGCACCGGAGGTGCTGTATTGACGACCGCCGGCCACCGCATCTGACGTTTCACATGGAGCCGCGCCCCAGCCCCCGGTATTTCTACGTACGGAGATCAGCGTGGACTCCAGGACACCTTCTCGCCGCACCTTCCTCAGTCTCTCCATGAGCATTCCCCTGGGTGCCGCGTTAGCGGCCTGCGGCACCTCCGGCCCGGCCAAGCCGGGCGGAACGACCGGCAGCGGTGGCGGCGGGGGCGGCGGGGGCAACGCCACCTACTGGTACCTGTCGGTGCAGCCGCAGGAGGGCGTGCGCACCAGGGCGGGCCCGCCGCGCTGATGCTGTGCCGCCCGCTCGCGCGCACCCTCGAAGCGGGCCGGGAGCACGGCGCCC
>NZ_JBEZFH010000195.1:0-14572 GCF_040649355.1 Sphaerisporangium sp. NPDC049002
GCTGAACGCCGTCGGCATCGCCGGAGGGGTCGCGGGCAACGTCATCCCCGACGAGTGCGTGGTGACGGTCACGCCGAGCTCCATGGCCCGCTCGGGGCTGATGACCAGGCGGAGCTCAGGCCAGACCTGCTCCTCCTCGTAGGCGAGGTGCTCGCGCGCCTCGTTGATGAACCCGACCAGCGTCTCCTCGTGCCGCAGGTCGCCCGGCTTGTAGTCGATCAGGTCGTCCAGCACGAACTTGGCGTGCCGCTCCTGCTTGATCGCGTGGTCGGCCAGCTCGTTCCCGTGGGGGACCAGCTCGCGGACGGCCGGCCAGAAGTGCTCCTCCTCCACGGCCTCGTGCTTGGACTCCTCGGTGATGAGCCTGTCCACCTGCCGCTTGCGCTCCAGCAGGCCCTGGTGCTCGCTGACGCCTATCACCGGGGGTCCTGCCTCCAGCGTGTCCAGCAGGCGCCTGACCTCTTCATGGTCCCGTTCGAGAACTTCGAATACGTTCGCCATGGCTTGCCTCCAATGCCGGTGGCGGTGTTCCCTCCTTTGGGCGTTGCCCGCGTCGCCGCAGGTAAACATGGGTTTCGGATCGGGAAATGACATGCCGGGCGGGTTCCCTTCCTTCGATCAAGGAAGGGAACCCGCCCGGCTCAGCCCTTCTCCGCGCCCTCGTTGGCACCTCTGATGAAGTACCGCTGGAAGATCACAAAGATGATCGCGACCGGGATGGTGGCGAGCACCGCGGCGCCGAGCTTCAGGGGGTACTGCGTGCCGACCCCGAGGGAGCCGCTGACCAGGTCGGCCAGCCCGCGCGGCAGCGTGAACAGGCTCGGGCTCTGCACCGCCACGAGGCTGTGCGGGAACTCGTTCCACGTGCCCTGGAAGGACATGATCGTCAGCGTGATCAGGGCGGGACGCCCCATGGGCAGCACCACCGACCAGAAGGTGCGGAACACCCCAGCGCCGTCGATGCGCGCCGCCTCCTCGACGCTCACCGGGATCGAGTCGAAGAACTGCTTCATGATGAAGACCCCGGCCGCGTCCACGATCACCGGGAGGATCAGCGCGGAGTAGCTGTCGTACAGGCCGAGCTGGTTGAGCACCAGGAACTTCGGGATGAACAGCACGACGCCGGGCACGGCGATGATCGCGACGACCGTGCCGAACATCGCCCGCCGGCCGCGGAAGCGGAGCCGCGCGAGCGCGTACCCCGCGAGCGAGTCGAAGAAGACGCGCCCGACGGTCACGATGATCGTGACCACGAGCGAGTTGCCGAGCCAGAGGGGCAGGTCGGTGCCGAAGAAGACCCGGTCGTAGCCGGCGAGCGTCGCCGGGTCGGGTATCGGCGACAGCGGGTGCGCCGTCGCGTCCGGCTCGGTCTTGAAGGAGTTCGCGATCTGGATGACGAACGGGTAGAGGAAGACCAGGGCCGAGAAGATGAGGACCGCGTAGCCGACGAAGGCGGAGACCAGGCTCCTGCCGTCCGCCGGTCGGCGGTTCGCGGCCCGGTCGGTGTTCACCGGCATGTCACGAGCTCCTTCGCGTGCGAGGGCCCGCGTCCGCCACGCGTTCGCGCATCACCCATCGCTGGACCAGCGTCAGCACCACGATGATGAGGAAGAGGATGAACGAGATCGCCGTTCCCGACCCGTAGTCGAAGTTGCGGAACGCCGTCCGGTAGGAGAGGTAGGCAGGCGTCAGGGTGGTCTTGGCCGGGTTGCCCTGGCTCATCACGTACACCTGGTCGAAGACCTGCCAGGTGCCGATCAGCCCCAGCGTCAGCACCAGGAAGAGGCTGGGCTTGAGCATCGGCAGCGTCACGTAGCGAAGGCGCTGCCAGCGGCCGGCCCCGTCCAGGAGGCTCGCCTCCTCCAGCGTGACCGGGATGTCCTGGAGCGCCGCCAGGAAGATCAGCATGAACGTGCCCGAGGTCGTCCAGACGACCAGGGCGATGATGGTGCACATGGCGACGCTCGGGCCGGACAGCCAGTCCCACCACGACAGCCCGAACGGCCCGCCGTCGGTCAGGGCGGCCGGGGGAGCGTCGATGTCGGCCACGCCGAGGCCGCTGAGCAACAGGTGCAGCAGGCCGCGCGAGTCGGAGAACCACTCGGGGCTTTTGATCCCGAACACGCCGAGCAGGCCGGCGGCCGCGCCGGAGTTGGAGAAGATGAACAGGAAGACGACGCTGATGGCCACCGAGCTGGTCACCGAAGGGAAGTAGAACGCGCTGCGGAAGAACGTCTTGCCCTTGAGCATGCGGCTGTTCACCACGAGCGCCAGCCCGAGCGCCAGCACGGTCTGCACCGGCACGACGATCGCCACGTAGTAGATGTTGTTGCGGATGCTCGTCATGAAGTCCTGACGTGCCAGGTCGTCACGGGTGAACAGCCGGGTGTAGTTGTCGAGGCCGACGAACGGCGTACGGCCGGTGAACGGGCTGCCCTGGCCGTTCCAGGAGGTCAGGCTCACCCACAGCGCCATCACGATGGGCAGCAGCATGAACAGGCCGAGGATGACCACGACGGGCGCCAGGAACAGCCAGCCCGCGAGGTTGTCCTTGGTGGCCGAGGTGCGGCCGACGCGGCGGTGGGCGCTCCCAGGCGTGATGTCCACCTTGTCTACCTCCTTCCGGTAGAGGTTTCCCGAAGGGCCCCGGCCGCCACCCCGCCCCGCGTGGAGTGGAACGCGAAACGGGAGGCGGCGGGCCGGGGCCGGATCCGGGAGTGGCTCAGCCGGTGAGGGCGCTTTCGGTGTTCTTCTGCATCCGCGCGAGGATCGTCTTCGGCGCGGTGGTGTCGAGCTGCTGGAGCCCGGCGTCGAAGTCCGCCAGCACGCTGTCCATCTTGGGTGCGTTGACCGGCCCCTGGGCGTACTCGGCGCCGTTCACGAACGCGGTGTCGTCCGGGAACTCCTTGGTGAACTGGTCCTTGGCCGACTGGCGGGAGGGCATCACGCCGAACGCGCGGGCGAACGCCATCTGCTGGTCCACCTTCGTCATCGCCTCGACGAAGCTGATCGCCTGCTCCTTGTGCTTGCTCTTGGCCGCGATGCCCCAGCAGTTGGTGAAGGACAGGGTGCCCTTGCCCTTGGGGCCGGCGGGCAGCTCGTAGGCGGTGTACTTCACATCGGGGTAGTCCGCCTTCATGGCGCCCTTGATCCAGTTGCCCTCGATGGTCATCGCGGCCTTGGCCTTGCCGAACGCCTCGCCGCCCCAGCCGGAGTCGAGCTTCTTCGGGTACTTGGCCAGCCCGCCCTTGAGCATCGACTGGACGTACTCCAGGGCCTTGAGGTTCTCGGGGCTGTCGGCGGTGGCCTGCTTGCCGTCGGGGCTGGTGAGCCAGCCGCCGGCCTCGACCATGAAGGCTCCGATGCGGTCACGCGTGTCGCCGAGGGCCAGCGGGACGACGCCCTTCGCCTTGAGCTTCTCGGCGACCGTGGTGAGCTGCTCCCACGTGGTCGGGACGTCGGAGTCGCCGAGCCCGGCCTTCTTCCACAGGTCGTTGTTGACGATCAGCGCCAGCGTGGAGAAGTCCTTGGGGGCGCAGTAGAACTTGCCGTCGCGGGTGAAGGTGGTGCGCAGGCTCTCGTAGAAGTCGTCCGGGTTGGAGATCTTGTCCCCGTACGGCTCCAGCGCGTCGACGCTCGCGTAGTCGGCGAAGCGGGCGGCGTCCACGTAGAACACGTCGGGCGGGTTGTCCCCGGCGAAGGCCTGGCCGAGCTGCTGCGTGAGGTCCTGGGCGGGCGTCACGGTCGCGTTGTTGCCGCTGGCCTTGGCCCACGCCGCCGCCGCGTCCTTCACGGCGGCCGTCTCGGCGTCGCCCGAGGAGCCGATGAGGATCTGCAGCGAGGCCGGCCCGCTGCTCTGGGTGGTGGTGCTCGGGCCGGCGTTGTCGTCGAAGCCGCTGCCACAGGCCGCCGAGGCAAGGAGCGTGCCGCAGGCGGCCGTTGCCAACGCCGCCGTCCGGAGGTGTCTGCGTATCATCGCACTGTCCTGATCTTCGTGATGGGTGGTGAGTTCCCGGAACGCTCAGGCCGACCGTCTGCGGACCAGCGATGGCTGGAGCAGCACGTGTGCCGGCTGGGCTTCCGGGGTGGCGGTGGCCGTGGATTCCCGTTCCACGTCACCTTCGTCTGTGCGTCCCCCGACGTCTTGGCTTTCCGCCTGCCGTGCCCGCGTGCCCGCGCCGTCCCCTTCGAGCGCCCGTAGGAGCAGGGACACGCATTGGGCCGCGACCTCCGGGAGCGGCTGGCTGACGCTGGTCAGCCCGACGGCCCTGGCGGACGGAGTGTCGTCGAAACCGATGACGGGGATGTCCCGCCCCGCCTGGAGCGCGCCGAGGGCGAGCGAGTCGCTCGCGCAGACCAGCGCGGTCACCGGGTGGTCGGTGTCGAGCAGGGCATGGGCCGCGGCCTCCCCGTAGGGGACGCCGTCCTGGGTGGCGCAGTCGAGCTCCGCGATCTCCGCCGGGCTCACGCCCCCGGCGGTGAGGGTGCGGGCCCAGCCGTCCCTGCGGTCGTCGCCGACGCCGGATCCGGACGGCCATCCGAGGAAGCCGACGCGCCGGTGGCCGAGGTCGAGCAGGTAGCGGGTCGCCATGGCGGTCCCCGCCGCGCCGTCCACGTCGACCCAGGGAAACCGCCGGTCGGGCGACAGGCCCCACGGCCGTCCGAACGTGACGAACGGGATCCGCTGTTCGAGCAGCCAGTCGGTGCGAGGGTCGCCGTAGTGGGTGCTGGTGAGCACGAAGGCGTCCGGCTCGTACGACCCGAGCAGGTCGTCGAAGGTGGCCAGCTCCGCCTCGTGGTCGTCCGCCGTGTACAGCAGGACGCGGTAGCCGGCCCGGGCCGCCGACTCGGTGAGCCCGTGCAGGAAACGGTCGAAGACGAAGCCGTTGATGCCGTCGTCCTGGGCCGGTTCGATGCGTGCGGCGATCAGCTGCGACCGGCCGGTGCGCATCTGCCGTGCGGCCTGGTTCGCCCGGTAGCCGAGTGCCTTCACGGCCTCCAGAACGCGGAGGCGTGTCTCCTCGCGGACCACTTCCGGGGAGTTCAGCACGTTCGACACCGTCTGCCGCGACACGCTCGCGTACCGCGCCACATCGGCGATCGTCACCTTGTCGGCCATGGGCACCTTTCGTGCATTTGATCGTTCAAGACGGACTATGGCACGATTGGATCGTTCAAGTAAAGCCAATGTTTCGTAAGCTGCAAGCGGAGGTCATGCCGCCTTGCGGTGCCGACACGACGTGACCCAGGGGGCCCATCGGTGTTCGACCACGGAGCAACACCCGAAGCCGAGGACGTCTCCACCAGCGTGGCAGACCTCGAAACGGCCTTCGGGGCGCCCCCCGACTCGACTCCCGACGTCTCACCGCGGCTTCAGCCGCTGCTGCACGACCTCGTCAGCGCGGTCCTCGCGCCCACGAGTGCCCTGAGTGGCGCCGACGGGCAGATACGCCCGGCCGGCGCGCAGGGCCTCTTCCACGCGGACTCGCGTGCCCTGTCCGAGGTCACGCTGCTGGTCGACGGCCGCGAGCCCGAGCACATCGGCCACGCCCTCACCGGTCCGGGCGGCGCGCGGTTCGTCTCCCTGACCCGGTGGCTCGGCGACCCCGGCCCCGACCCGACGGTGCGCGTCGACCGCGCCCGCCAGATCACGCCGGGCGCCATGGAGGAGGCCATCGACATCGTGTCCGCCTCCTCCGCGACCGTGACGGCCACGTTCACGCTCGACCTGGCGTGCGACTTCGCCCCGATCGAGGCGGTGAAGTCCGGCGATGACACCCGCCCCGTATCGGCGGCGACCGGCGCGGCGGGCACCCTCGCCTGGGAATCCGACGGCATCCGCGTCACCGTGACCGGAGAAGACGCCCACGCGGAGACCGGCACGGGCAGTGGCGCGCGGCTGCAGTGGGAGGTCACGCTGCCGCCCCGAGGGCGGGCCACGCTGCGCTGGAAGGCCGGCGTCGAGGACCCGAAGGCGGTCGTGAGGGCGCCCGCCCGTCCCGTCGAGTGGGGTCGGCCGCGCGTCACCGCCGCCGACCACCGCCTGGTCCGCCTGTTCGACCAGTCGCTCGACGACCTGCGCTCGCTGCGGCTGGCCGAGGTGGGCGCCCCCGGGGACACCTTTCTCGGCGCGGGCGTGCCCTGGTTCCTGACGCTGTTCGGGCGCGACAGCGTCTGGGCGGCCCGCATGCTCCTGCCGCTCGGCACCGACCTGGCCGCAGGCACGTTGCGCGTCCTCGCGCGCCGCCAGGGCACGAAGCTCGACCCCGGTTCCGGCGAGGCCCCCGGCAAGATCATGCACGAGCTGCGGCGGCACGAGTTCACCGTCACGGGGAACGGCCTGCGCCTTCCCTCCGCGTACTACGGCACGATCGACGCCACCCCGCTCTGGGTGAGCCTGCTCCACGACGCCTGGCGCTGGGGCATGCCCGAGCGGGAGGTGGCCGAGCTGCTTCCCGCACTGGAGGCCGCGCTCGAATGGCTCGCAGGAGACGCCGACCCCGACCGCGACGGCTTCCTCGAATACATCGACACCAGCGGGCGCGGCCTGGCCAACCAGGGATGGAAGGACTCCGGCGACTCCGTGCGGTTCCGCGACGGGCGCCAGGCCGTCGCGCCGATCGCCCTGGTGGAGGTGCAGGGGTACGCCTACGAGGCGGCCCGGCACGGCGCGGCGCTGCTGGCGGCCTTCGGGCGTCCCGGCGCCGACCGCTGGCACGCGTACGCGGACGCTCTGGCCGAGCGGTTCCGCGCGCACTTCTGGGTCGACGGCCCGCACGGCAGGCACCCGGCCCTCGCCCTCGACCGGGACAAGCGGCCGGTGGACGCGCTCACCAGCAACATCGGGCACCTGCTCGGCACCGGCCTGCTGTCGGCGGAGGAGTCGGCGGCCGTCGCGGGGCTGCTCGCCTCGCCCGCCATGGCCGGAGGCTTCGGCCTGCGCACGATGTCCGCGCAGGACGGCGGTTTCAGTCCTCTTTCGTACCACTGCGGGTCCATCTGGGCGCACGACACCGCGATCGTGGTGGCGGGCCTCGCCCGCGCCGGGTTCGGGGCCGAGGCGGCGCTGCTGGCCGAGGGCCTGCTCACGGCGGGGGAGACGTTCGGCTACCGGCTGCCGGAGCTGTACGCGGGCGACGCGCGCGAGGCCGTCCTGCGGCCCGTGCCCTACCCCGCCGCGTGCCGTCCGCAGGCCTGGTCGGCGGCGGCGGCCGTCACCGTCCTGCACGCGGCGCTCGGCGTCTATCCCGACGTCCCCGCAGGCCGCGTGTCGCTCCGCCCGATGGCGGGGGCGCCGCTCGGCGCGGTGGCCGTGGACGGGCTGCGGATCGCCGGGGCCGAGGTCGCGGCGGCCGTCGGCGAGGACGGCGCGGTCACCCTGTCCGGGCTCCCGGCCGGTCTGTCCACCGAGGTCGCCGGCGTCCACTGATGGTGACCTTCGGGGCCGGGTCCCCGGCCCCGGCCGTCTCGTCCACGCCGGATGCCTGCACCCGCTCCGAGTGGGCGAGGTGGCCGTGGGCCGTGGACAGGATCACGATGCCGAGCACGAGCGTCCCGGCGCCGATGTAGAAGGGGACGTGGATGTTGGTGTGCTCGACGAGCTTGCCCGCGGCGAAGGGGGCGAGGCCGCCGCCGATGAAGCGCACGAACCCGTAGGCCGCCGAGGCGATCGGGCGTTCGACGGGGGAGACGGTCATCACGGCCTGCGTGGTGACCGTGTTGTTCACGCCGATGAAGATCCCCGCCACGATGACGGCGGTGACCAGCACGGGCGGGTGAGTCGTCCAGATGGCGATGACCAGCACCGTCACGGCGAAGAGCGCGAGGTTGGCGTACAGCGTGCGGGCGATGCCGAAGCGACGCTGCAGCCAGGGGGCCCCGAAGACGGCGAAGACCGCGACCAGGAGGCCCCAGCCGGTGAAGACGAAGCCGAGCTGGATCGCGCCGAGGCCCATCGGGAAGGGCGCGTATCCGAGGACGGTGAAGAAGGCCCAGTTGTAACAGAGCGCGGTCAGCGACATCGTGAGCAGTCCGCGGTGGCGGAGGGCGCGCAGGGGCTCCAGGAGGCCGGTCGTACGTTCCGGGAGCGGCATCGGCCGCACCAGCACGGCCGTCGCGATCATGGCGATGGCCATCAGGGCCGCGACCCCGAAGAACGGACCCCGCCAGCTCACGTTGCCGAGCAGCCCGCCGAGCAGCGGGCCCACCGCGATGCCCAGCCCGAGCGCGGCCTCGTACAGGATGATCGCGCCGACGAAGCCGCCGCTGGCCGAGGCGATGATCACCGCGAGGGAGGTGGCGATGAAGAGCGCGTTGCCGACCCCCCAACCGGCGCGGAAGCCGACGATCTGCCCGATGCCGGGGGAGGCGCCGGCGAGCGCGCTGAAGACGACGATGAGCGCGAGCCCGGCCAGCAGGGTGTACTTGGCGCCGATGCGGCTGGAGACCCAGCCGGTGATCAGCATGGCGACCGCGGTCACGACAAGGTAGCTCGTGAACAGCAGCGTGACCTGGCTCGGCGTCGCGTTCAGCTCATGGGAGATCGCGGGCAGGATCGGGTCCACCAGCCCGATTCCCATGAACGAGACCACGCAGGCGAAGGCGACCGCGAACACGGCCTTGGGCTGCTTGAACGGGCTCACGCCCGCGCCGCCGGGCTGACCACTCATCGACACGCTCCAACTCGGATCTCGGGAATCAGAAGGCCTGGCGGGCTTTCCGTGTTCAGAAGGCCCGGCGGGCGCCCGTACGGTCGTCGGGCACCAGGCGCGTCAGGCTGTGGACGGCAGGGAGAGCCGCGACGAGGGATGCCCGCTCGGCATCGCTGAGCTGGTCGAGCAGTTCGGCGAGCAGGGCTGCGCGTGCTTCCCGGCGCTCGGCCAGCGCGGCGCGCCCGGCGTCGGTGATGTGTACCTGTACGACACGACGGTCCTGCGGATCGTCGGCCCGTACGGCCAGCCCGGCCTGCTGGAGGCGGGAGACGAGCTGGGTCATCGCGGGCTGGGTCACGCCTTCGCGCGTGGCGAGGTCGGTCAGCCGGCAGGGCCCGGAGCGGTCGAGCGTGGACAGCGTCGCCACCGAGGTGAGGGAAAGGTCGCCGCGGGCGCTCAGCCGAAGGACGAGGCGCGTGAGCCCTTCGAGCGCGGTCGTGACGTCGGCGGCGGGGAAGCCAGGCCTGGTGACCACGACGGGCAGATCCATAAGCCACTTATATCAACGCATTATGTATATGTCCACGCAAGGGCCTGCCCGAATCGTGAGGCCTCGTAGCTCTCACGACTCTGTGCCCCCGGGCGCGGACGCGCGAGCGGGGGCACACCACGCTCGGCCCTCACTGGTGGGGGCAACCCCACTTCGCCCGTCCTTCAAGTCGGATACAAGCGGCATGGGCGAAGGTGGTGGTCGTCCTGGTACACGCCCCTTCCCCGAGAGGCAGGTCTCCGCATGGTCGACCGTCGCGATGCCGAGGCTGCCGGCGGCTGGCGGATGCCCGACGGCCGCGTATTGGTCCCCGGGCCGATCGGGCCGATGTACCCCGGTTCGCTCGGCCTGACGAGCATCTTCGGCGTCCCGGACGAACCGGGCGAGCCCGATGACGTCGCGGAGGGGGTGCGCCCCTACTACGCGCTGGATGCCTTCGGAGCGGTGGACCGCGTGTACTCCAAAGGGGTGTACTCGGTGGAGGACGAGTTGTACGTGACGGTCTACCGGGTCGAAGACGACACCCTCTATGCCCACCATTCCTGGAGCAATCTCCGTTACGCCGAGAGCCGGCACGAACGCTCGGTGGAGTGCGCGGGGCTGATCCGCCTCCCCCCGGCGCGGGTGCCATCACCGGAGTCGGTCGCGGCCGCGCTGGCCGAGCTGGCCGAACGCGAGCAAGCCGAGGTGGCGGCCCGTAGGAGCAGGCTGGAGGCCGTGGGGGCCTCCTTCCTCTCGACGCTGCCCGATCACACAGGAGACGGCGTGCTCCATCTGGAGTTGACGCTGGAGGAGTGGCACCCGGTCATACGGCTGAGCGATGGGCGCGTGCTGTGGCGGGCCGCGGCGACCGACCTTACCCACAAGGAACTGCTGACCCTGCTACGGGCCGTCCTCGCCGCCAGGTACGGCGAGGGCCCGGTCCGGGTCACGCCGTCGCCGGAGATCGTCGCCAGCGAGTTCTGGGACCCCTGGAACTGACCCGCCTCGCCCGCGGCACGCGCCAGGAGCGAGATCGCGGCGTCAGCGGGCGCTGCGGGCCAAGGCCAAGGACGAGGCCAAGGCCAAGGCCAAGGACGAGGGCGAGGGCGAGGCGCGCGCCGCGGGTCGAGGCGCGGGTGCCGCCGGTGGCGCACGCGGAGTCTCGACGCGTTCGGCGCCTCAGCGGCGGGGGTGCTTGAACTTGATGGTGCCCATGCTGACCTGGCCGGCCACGCGGAGGACCGGCAGGCCGGGGACGGGGGTGTCGTTGGCCTTGTTGACGATGTTCCCCATGCCGCTGGTCACCTTCTCCAGCCGGACGGTCCAGCCCCGGGGCACGATGACGAGGATGTTGCCGGCGCCGCACTTGGCGTCGAGCATCACTTCCTGGTGGCGGCAGCCCGCCTGGGTGAAGTCGATCTTGATGTTGCCCCAGGCGCAGTCGGCGGTGATGAACCGCGGCACGATCCACGGGCCGACCTGCTGGACATGGCCGGAGCGCGTCTGCAGCACCAGCGGCTCCTCGCCGGCGGCCACGTGCGTCAGCGCGGGCAGGTCGGCGATGAGCTCGTCAAGCTCGGCGTAGGTCTTCGCCCTGTACGTCCGGTCGAGCCGCTCGTCCAGCTCTTCCAGGGAGATCCGGCCGTCGCCGGCGGCGATCCGCAGCCGTTCGGCGACCGCGTCTCGATCGGCATCCGAAGCGCGCAGATTACCGGTCGCATCCGTCATATCACCACGGTAGCGGAGGATGCTGATCTGTCCGAGTCTCCGTACGGTTGAGATCATGTCGGGGGCACGCGACAGGATGGGCGATTGTGCGGTACGACGGGAGACGTGGCGGATCCTCCCCCTGGCATCTCGGCAGACGGGGATCCTATTGGTGTGTTCGGCACCGGAACGGTTGAGATGGACCATAGTGAGCGACGGCAGCTGCCGCCGGCCGTACGCCGGTTGTTCGACGACGGCGGAAACGGGCGAACCCTCTCTGTGGAGCTCCCGGCGGGGGTGGTGGTGTGGCCCGACCCCACCTATGCGAGGTTCCCCTCGCACCGGCGTCCCGCGTTCTGGCTGAGTCAGGCGCCCGTGACGGGGTCCCTGTGGGCCAGGCTCCGGGCCGACCATCCACGCTCGGGCCTGTGGCCGGTCCTCATGGAGGAGTCCGTCCAGCCGTGGACCGTCGGGCAGATCGCCCCGGACGCGGCCGCCGAGATCGACAACTACAACGTGGACGCGTTCATGGCGGAGGTGTGGGCCGACTGGATCGAGCGGGCCGCCGAGGACCAGGTCGAGATCCTCGACCCGTTCGGCCCCTACTGCCCGGGGCCGGCGGAGCCGGGTGAGCCGCGGGCCGACCCCGACGCCCTGGCCGACCGGTACGCCGCCATGCTGGCCGAGCAGGGGACGCCGGTGGGCCTGGCCGCCGTCCAGCGCGGGGCCGACGCCCTGGCCGTCATGGGATGGCAGGGCGCGCTGCACCACAACGAATGGAACGTCCCCCTCGCGGCCGTGGTGCGGAGCTGGGAGGACCGGTTCGAGGCCCGCCTGGTCGGCCTGGGATTCAACACCCTCGACCTGAGCGTGGCCGCGCCCCCGGTCACCTCGCAGCACGCCCTGCACGTCGCCGCCGAGCACTGGGCGTTCTGTCCCGACGCCATCGTCCAGGGCGCCGGCACGCTGATCGACTACGCCGAGGAGATCCGGGGGAAGCACATCTGGTCCTTCTGGTGGGACTGACCCCGGGCGATTGAAGCACCAAGTCAGCACATGTCAGGACGCTCGTACGATGGGGCACGGCGACCCGTGAGATGATGTGCGAGTGCTTCGCCGGATCTGGGCGTGACGGAATCGGGGGCGGGGTGCAGGACACCGACGCCAGGCGGGCGGTCACGCACGCGCACGTGCGAGGCTGAGTGGTTGCCCCGTCCAAGAGCAGGAGGTCCGCATGACTGCCGACGCACCGGAGCCGGAAACCGAGACCCCGGACGACGAGTTGAAGCGCAAGTTCCGGGAGGCCCTGGAGCGCAAGCGCCAAAGCCAGGCGGAGACGAACGGCAACGGCCGGGGCAAGGACGCCTCCAAGATTCACGGCGCCCACGGCCCCGCCGGAGGCAAGCGATCCTTCCGCCGCAAGAGCGGCGGCTGAGCGGCACCGACGCCGTCCCGCCCGTATGAGCGCCGGCAGGGCGTGAGAGGCACCCGGCCACCGGAGACGGTGCCGGTGACGCCTTGGACGTCCTGCCGGTCCTCCCGGTCCTGCCGTCCTCCCGGTCCCGGCGGTTTTCGCTGGTTTCGTGGGCGGCCTCGGGCCACCCCGCACATCCGGGGCCGATCCCGGGGATCTCCGCCCGCCGCCCTCCCCTGAGCGAGGGAGGCTCACCCTGCGACGTTGGGAGCGCTCCCAGCGAGCTTTCAGGATCGCCGTGCCTGCTGAGGCCTGTGGGACTCGTGAGGCGTGAACACAGTGGGATGAGGCGCTTTGACGGCCGAACCGGAGAAACAATCATGTTTCGAGTGATTCACATCACCGAATTATTGCCGTAACCTGAGTGGGAGCGCTCCCACAAAGGAGAAGCAGGTGTCTGTCACCTTCCGCGCCAACCAGCCGTCCCCCTCGGACTTCCTCGGCTGTCTCCCGCTCCGCACGGCCGAGTGGATCCTGTCCGCCGACGTCCGGAGCGTCCACGCGGCACGCGCGCTCGTCTGCCAGGAACTGCGGAGCTGGGGCACCGGAGCGCTCGCCGACGACTGCTCCCTGATCGTGAGCGAGCTGGTGACGAACGCCATCCGGCACGGCGGCACCGCCTTCTCACTGCGGCTCGGCAGCGACGGGTCACGGGTCTACGGCGAGGTCTTCGACGCCGGGGACGGCCTGCCCCGCCAGGCCCCCGGAAACCTCGACGCCACCGACGGCAGGGGGCTCCTCATCGTCGGCACGCTCGCCGACGCCTGGGGGGTCGTCCAGGCGGACGGCGGAGGCAAGACGGTCTGGTTCGTCGCCGGCCTCGGCGCCGACCCCATGAGCTGACCTCGCGGTTCAGGGGCCTGAGGCGGGGAGACCCGAGCCGGGGGTCGCGGTCATCGTCGAGCCGCGCCGCCGTCCCCGGGAGGTGCCGTCGCGGCGAGTCGCGCGGCGCGGGCGGTGAGGTAGTCGCGCTCGGGGACGCTCGTCGTACGGCCGGCCGCCACACGAAAGTCCTCGACGGCCGCACGCACGTCGCCGGCCATCTCCAGCAGATGGGCGCGGGCGGTGTGGAAGCGGTGGTTCCCCGCGAGGCGTCCGTCGGCGTCGATCGCCTTGAGCATGTCGAGGCCGGTCGCGGCGCCGTGAACCATGGCGGCGGCGACGGCGCGGTTGAGCGTGACCATGGGGTTGTCGGACATGCGCTCAAGCAGCCCGTACAGCGCCAGGATCTGCGGCCAGTCGGTCTCCTCGGCACTCGGTGCCTCGTCGTGCAGCGCCGCGATCGCCGCCTGTAGCTGGTAGGGGCCGACCGCGCCCTTGGCCAGGGTGGCGGTGATGAGCGCGACCCCTTCCGCGACGGCCTCGCCGTCCCACCGGCTCCGGTCCTGGTCGGCCAGCGGGATCGGGGTGCCGCGCGGGCCGGTCCGCGCGGCCCGCCGGGCGTCGGTGAGCAGCATCAGAGCGAGCAGCCCGGCCACCTCGCGGTCTTCCGGGAGCAGGGCGTGCATCATCCTGGCCAGCCTGATCGCTTCGCGGGACAGCTCCACGCGTTGCAGTTCGGGGCCGGCGCTGCTGGCGTAGCCCTCGTTGAAGATGAGGTAGAGGACGTGCAGCACCGAGCCGACCCGCCGTGCCCGTTCCTCGGGTACGGGCATCCTGAACGGCACACCCGATGCCTTGATGCGCTGCTTCGCGCGGCTGATCCGCTGCGCCATGGTCGCCTCGGGCACCAGGAACGCCTTGGCGATCTCGGCCGTGGTCAGGCCGCCCACCGACCGCAGAGTGAGGGCGATAGCGGAGGCCGGCGTCAGCGCGGGGTGACAGCACAGGAACAGCGTGATCAGTGTGTCGTCCCGGTCGGCCTCGTACGCGTCGTCCGCCGGGGGCGCGGCCCAGCGCTCCGGGGGCGCCTGCGCGGCCACCAGTCGCTCCCGGCGCCGGCGGGCCTGCTCGTTGCGCACCTGCTCGGTCATCCTGCGGAACGCGACCTGGATGAGCCAGCCACGTGGATTGCCCGGAACGCCCTCCCGCGGCCACTGGTCCGCGGCGTCCAGCAGCGACTCCTGGACCGCGTCCTCGGCGGTGGCGAAGTCTCCGGTGCGCCGGGTGAGCACGCCGCACTGATCCCGGACGCCCGGTACACCGGCATCGAGGTACGGCCGCTCATGGGCGGCGGCGGCGCGGACGCCTAACTCGCCTCGATCGTCT